>CAYMYI010000031.1:22729-37600 GCA_964394585.1 uncultured Roseobacteraceae bacterium | reverse complement strand
AGTGATGGAACACGTTCCATCGGCATTGGTAGCGGTTAGGGTTACATCGTACTGCCCAAATGTTTGGTATACATGAATGGGATTCGCTTCTGTAGAGGTGGTGCTATCGCCAAAATCCCAAAAAAAGCTGGTGGCTTCGGGGAAAGCTTCTGTTTCGTTGATGAACTGTACGGAAAGTTCTTCGCATCCTTCCACATTACTAAGGGCGAAGTTAGGGCTTATACCAAGAATATGGACGGCATCTTTTACTGAAACGGTATGCTGGCAATCGTTCACATCGGTGATAGTGAGGGTAACATCATAAAACCCCGGCGTATTATAGGTTTTAGTAGGGTGCTGCTCGGTAGAGGTAGTGCCATCGCCAAATTCCCATAGCCACTCCTCGGCATCCTGCGATAGATCGGTAAACTCTACCGTGTTGGGGATGCAAAAAGCTTGTGGGTTGGTTACTTCGAAGCGTGCAATCGGTTCAGTAACCCGATAGTTGGCACTAAAGGTTTGTTCGGGGCATCCCGTAGAGAAATTCGTGGTGGTCAGCGTTATTTCGTATGTTCCTCGATCGGGGAAAGTATGCGTAGGGTTAAAGTCATTACTTTTTGTGCCATCGCCAAAATCCCACATACTCTGTTCTGCTCCAACCGATAAATTACCAAAGCGAAGTGTATATGGGTTATCACAATCGTTTAGAATGCTGAACGAAGGATCGGGCGGTAGTACGCGAATGAATTTAGACACTACGCGGGCGCAGCCTTCGTTTCGGGCATAAAAATCAATCCGTATGTTTCCTGTTTTTCCAAATTTGTGCGTAACATTCTGTAGGGTAGGTGTATTGCCATCTTGAAAATCCCATGTAAAATTATTTGCGTCATCCGAAACGATACCCCGTAGTTCTACTTCTTCCCCTAAGCAAACGACCGTCTTTGAAAGGGTGAAATCGGCAAACTCTGGTGGGTTTGTTACAATTACGCTATCTCGGAACGTATCGGTACATCCCCAAATGTTGGTAACTGTGAGTGTTACCGCATAGCGCCCGGTATCTAAGTAAGTATATTCAGGATGTTGCCTATCAGATGTTTCGCCATTGCCAAAATCCCACTGCCAATTTGTGATTTCAATTGCTGAGAAAGTGCTATCCGAAAATTGAACCATATGGGGGGCACAGCCCGAGGGGTCATTCATTTCAAACTTTGCTTTAATAGCAGGTAGTACTTCTACTGTTTGTGTAGTTGTTTCTGCACAGCCTAGCGAGTTGGTTGCTGTAAAGGTTACGGTGTACATGCCGGCGGAATCGAACACGTGAACCGGATTGGGGAGGGTAGAGGCGGTACTATCACCAAAATCCCAATAGTAGCTACTCGCATTTTCCGATTGGTTTATAAATGGTGTGCCTTCGCACAGCCCGGAACCTAGGCGAAAATCAGCAATTGGCGTGGGCAATACCTCAATTATTTTTGTGAGCGAATCGGTACAGTTTCTTCCAAAAAATAAGGTAAGAGTTACTTGGTACGTACCTGCACTTTCGAAGGTATGAAACGGATTGGGTAAAAAAGAACGTTTCCCGTCGCCAAAATCCCATTCTTGGGCAATAGAAGAAGCGCTAGAAAGATTTTCGAATTGAACGCGTTTTCCTTCGCAAGCTTGGCTAGTAGCGCTAAAATCTACACCGGCTGAACCACTCACGCGTATGTAATCTTCGCGTATCAATGCGTTTTCGCAGCCATCTGCCGTAATGGTAAGCTTTACCGAATAAGTGCCATCTTGCACATAAGCATGTATCGGATTCGGTTCTACAGATGTTTGCCCATCGCCAAATTCCCAGAGGTATTGTGGGGTTTGAGAGCTAAGCGTTGTCGAAATATCTTGAAACCGAACAATGGCTGGGGCATTGCAAACAAACTGCTGATCGGCAATGAAATTAACAAGGCTTCCTTCAGCACGGATATAATCATTCTTAAAAATCACATTTTGGCATCCGCGCGTATCGGTAGTAATAAGTGTAACCGGATACACACCTGGTTGGGTGTACGTGTGCCTTGGATTCTGCTCGTTGCTTATCTGTCCATCGCCAAAATCCCACTGCCAGTCCACAAGTTCATCTTCGCCTTCTCCAACTACCGTTAAATCGGTGAATTGGACTTCAAACGGGATACAACTTTCGCGAATGTTTGCTTCAAAATTACTCGTCGGGTTTCCAAAAACGTTGATATACCCTGTTTTCACTACGACATCCGAGTTATTCCCTTGGCGGATAGTCAAGGAAACTTCATATCGCCCCGGTTCATTATATACTGTGGAAGGGTTTTGTAAAACTGAAGTATTTCCATTGCCTAAATCCCACAACCAACTTTCAGGAGTTCCTTCAGAAATATCGGTAAAATTTACTACTAAAGGGCTACACCCTTCTGTTACAGAGGCTTCAAAATTGGCATTAAGTTGCGCTTTTACCGAAAAAGAAAGGAATACACACCAACCTATCATTATTGCGATGGTGCCGAACCGTTCCCTATAAAAATTATACATAGAAGTTTCGTGATATGCGTATTTTACGCTTATATTCAAATGAAGCTTTCAGAACCTTAACGATTTGTAAAGCCTGAAAAGATAATGAATTACAAAAATGAGGTATCTGAACCAATTAACATAAAAACTATGCTATGCGCACTTCTTTAGAAAAGGATGTACGAACCCTCAAGAATTTACTCTCTTTTGTGGTAGGAGTCCTAATCGTCTATTTTATTTCAGTACTTTCTTCGATGTTGATTCCCCTGGCGCTTGCCTTATTTTTAGCCATTTTGTTGCAGCCGGTTATGGCTTGGTTTGAGCAACGAAATTTGCCTTGGGGCGTGAGCTTGATTGCGATTTTACTAGGAAGTGCATTAATATTAGGGCTAATGAGTATGGTGGTATATGGCACGTACCGCGAATTACTCAGCGAAAAAGAGCAGATTCTTGGAGAAGTACGTCAGCGCCTTGATGGAATTCTAGCTTGGGTAAACCAGATTAGTAGTTTAAAACTCAGTGCACAAGAAGCCGTTGACTTACTTTCTGATATGATTTCGACCGATTGGCTGATAAAATCTTCAGGAACATTCGCCGGTACATTTGCTGGCATGCTTGGCGATTTTTCGAGCCTTGTTTTCATGACTACGCTCTACTTTATCGGTTTGATTGGGGGAATCCTTCGCTACGAGCAGTACTTGCACTACCTCGACCCGGAAGAAGGGCAGGAAAACAAGCTTATTAGTGGGTTTGAACAGGTAAAAAACTCGATTGTAACCTACATGAAAATAAAGTTTTTAGTAAGCCTGATGACCGGCGTTGCCTATGCTCTAATTTGTTGGGCTTTTGGGCTCAACTTTGCTATTTTTTGGGGTTTCCTTGCCTTTATCCTTAATTTCATTCCAACGGTAGGCTCTATCATTGCTACAGTGCCCCCATTATTACTAGGGCTAATCGAAGTAGATTCCATCAGTACACTCATACTAATGTTGGTGCTTTTGATGGCCGCTCAAAATATTTTTGGCAATGTAGTAGAGCCTCGACTTACCGGTGCGAGTTTATCGCTTAACACGGTAACGGTAATCTTCGGGCTAGTCTTTTGGGGATATTTATGGGGTGTAACGGGGATGATTCTCTCCGTTCCTTTATTAGTATTGTTTAAAGTAGTGATGGCACAATTCCCCGATGCCCAAATTTTTGTTCGATTAATGGGAAGTCATTCGCCACAGAAGCCATCCACATAATTAATTGTTAAAAATTACAGCTATGCCACATAGAATTTTACGATTACGCGAAAAAGCCCCTGAACTGGTGGCGAGTGCTGAAACAGCACATGAAGTTATGGTTGGGCACGGCCTCGAAAACCATGAGGCGCAAGTTGCTCTTTGCATTGATATTTCCGGCACTATGCATTCTTTGTTTGCCAGTGGGCGCATCCAACAGTTTGCCGAAAAAATCTTGGTGTTAGGTAACTATTTTGATCAAGATGCTGCCATTGATATTTTCCTTTTTGGCGATGAAGCCTACTACGCCGGAGAAATGAATATTCAAAACTTTAAAGGATTTATGGCGGAAGCTTGGCGGAAATACATCACCGTGTATGGTACATACTACGGGAAAGCCATGAAAAAAATTCGCGAATTTTATATGCCCGATCACCAAGGAGGTGAAGTAAATACTGTGGGAAAAGCTGCCATAGAACCCGCTTACGTAATGTTCATAACCGATGGATTTACAGCCGATGAAAAAGAGACGATAGAACACCTGGTTTGGTCGTCGTATGAGCCTATTTTTTGGCAATTTATGGCTATTGGTAAGTCTAAAGATGATTTTGGAAGCGGTGGTTTCTGGGGTTGGATAAACAAACCCTTTGCGCAAGATTTTGCTTTTCTAAAGAAGCTCGACGACCTCTCTAATCGCTTAATTGATAACGCAAACTTTTTTAATGTATCGAAAGATTTGAGTGTGCAAGACCGCGACCTGTACAAAAAAATGATGGTAGAGTACCCATTGTGGGTACAAGCCGCTAAAGAGAAAGGAATCCTGATGGAATAAGAGCCGCTATTTTCGTAATAAAGATTGCTGATGGCGTACTGTCGAAGAAGCCACTCCAAAATCAATGGGCAAAACTATTTCAGGAAAATACGTTTGGATGGCAATTTTTAAAATAGCCATGTGATGAATAGCATGTTCGAGGTTATAAATCAGTTCGCGAGCCAACGTTGTGTTTACTGCGTATACAGCGTTTTGCTTGAAAGAATCTAAAGCACCGTAGTTTCCTTCTAAAGTGAGGGCGTAATCTTCCTGATGTTGTTTTAGCTGTACCTGAAGCAAATCAATAAAGGCAATAGCACGATTTTGGCTCGTTTCTAGCGTTAAATCGCGTTTTCGCAAGTCGTAGTTAACCGATTGTTTTGGCGAGCTTTCCAATAAAAGTTGATAAAACTCCAAAATGTGTCGTACATGTTTGCCGATGGAGTTTTCAGAAAGCAAAGGGAGCTGGGCAGTGTATTGTTCGGCGGTAAGTTGGTGAAGTGTACTTGTTAACTGAGAAAATATATTGGTTGTTTGTGTTTTAACGGCTTCCATAACGCTTTTTTGTAATGGATAATTACTTTAAAGTTAAGCATTTCGCATTAAGCTGAAATATACTTAATCTTAAAAAACCATATGTAAGATGCAGATAGAAGTGTTATTAGCGCCAAAAAAAATAATTTACCTCCATCTTGATTTACTTCAATACCTAAAATAAACATATGTGATACTACAGCGCCTAGCATCATTAATACAGTAGCTGCAGCACTCCATTTAATAAGTTTCGGTATAAATAATCCTACTGCTACTAGTAGTTCGGCAATGCCCAAGGCATAACGTCCCCAAGGCTCAACGCCCATCATTTCAAAAATATGAACAGAATCGGGGTGTGCACCAAACTTGTAATATAATGTCTGTAATAAGATGATAGCCGCTATAAAACGGCAAATGTTATACAGTATTTTCATTTCTTTGTTTTCGCTGTTGCACAAAATGAAGCAACAGGAACAACACGGCTAGAAGCGTTGCAGCAATAGCGCCAACCTGCGATACAGTGGCACCTCTTTCGTAAGATTTTGGCGCAAACTCAAAGCGAATTTCATGGTTTCCTGAAGGTACTTCTAAAGCACGAAGTACATAGTTTACCCGCAGAATATTTGTCGGCTTTCCGTCAATTGTAGCAGTCCACCCTTCCGGATAGTAGATTTCCGAAAATACAGCAAGCCCATCGTTTTGGTTTTGACTACGATATACCAGTTCCTTAGGGGTGTAGCTCTGTAAAGAAATCAAAGCAGTACTATCACGTTGAAACGAAGAGCTGCTTACTTGGAATTTACTAGCATCTACCACGGCTTGGTTAGCAGTATTTAGCGTACGCATCTCTTCAATTTCTTCATCAGGTGAATTCACTTCTTTTACTTGCTCTACAAACCAAGCATTACCCAAAGCATATGGGTTTTGCACGGCTCTACCACCCACGATAAAGTATTTAGCATTGAGCATATGCGTTACGGATGCCCTCTGAATTGCCTCTGTTTGTCCGTTTTGAACTGCCGAGTTAATGAGTTGTTGCTCTCGCGAAAGTTGATACTCATACAAATCTTGATAGCGGCGAAGTTTGGCGGCAAAATACCCTCCAATCGATTTATGGAAATACGAAGTACGTGCTTCTTGGAAGGCATTCGGCGCTACATTGAAAACGCGGTAATGCAAATCGGTATCTTTTAAGATTTCCTGATCGGCAGGAGAAGGCGCGGTGATTTGCCGCATCGCATTCCTTTGAAATTGCTCTTCCTTCAAATAGCGTTTATCTACTCCCCAAAGGTCAACGACTAAAAGTGTACCTACAATGGCAAAAGTAGTTACAGGAGCGATTTTCCTGAGCATGCCCAACCAGATGGCGCCAAAGCTGAGTATAATAAAAATGAGTGAACGGAATGCATCGGAACGTGCCATTGAAAGGCGATCAGCCTCTAAAGCTTTTACTAGAGGTTCGGGATAGTTGGCATCGTTGGGAGAGGCATAATCAAAAACACCTCCAAATACAGCTACTAAAACTGCTAATCCACCGGTAATACCTACTGCGACCAATACTTTTTTCTTCAAGGCATCGGTTACGTTTACTTCCATGAGTTTTTGTAAAGCGATTGTGCCGGCTATGGGCATGAGCATCATTGCCATACTTTGCGCCATCATTACCGCTCTGAACTTATTAAATGCAGGGAAGTAATCGAACATCAGATAGTTGAAACTTGCAAAGTGTTTTCCCCAAGAGATAAACACTGCAACGATAAATCCCGCTAACATCCAATACCTATATCGTTTTTCCAATACAAACATCCCCAATACAAACAGAAAGCATACGATTGCACCGGCATACAGTGGGCCTCCTGTAAAAGGCTGTTCGCCTCGGTAGGTTGGCAAGGCAATTCCCTCCGCGGATGCCATTTGCTGAAAGCGCCGAGGTTCCATGAGTCGCTTTAATATTTTGTACGATTCCGAATCGGGTCCTAAAGTCTCGTTGCTGGCACCTCCATAAAAATGTGGAATCAACATAGTAAGGGTTTCCATTTGTCCTTGACTCCAGGCAAAAGCATACTCTTTATCGAGACCACTTCCTCTTTTTTCAGGTTCAGTTCCATCTCTATCAGTGAGTTCAGACTGCCCTCGGATCGAATATTTTTCATATTCTTGCACCATCCAAAACCTGCCAAGTACCACCATAGCTCCAATTGCAACGCCTACTAACAGAACGGCTGTTTGTTGTAAAAAACGGAATAACGCTTTCTCTCTAATGGCAAATATTAATTCGCTAATGCCATAGATTGCACAAATAAAGGCTAAATAATACGTGATTTGATAGTGCGGTACTCGAACATGCAGCGCAAATCCAATAATAAAAAGCGCGGCACCTAGCCATATTTTCCCTCGAAATACCAGATGCATTCCGGCTAGTACGAGCGGTGCATATGCGATTGCCCAACACTTTGTAACGTGCCCGGCTTCTAAATTGAGGATATTATACGTGTTGAGCCCAAAAGCAAGAGCACCAAAAATGGCTAAATAAGGGTTTACTCGAAAACTCAAAAGGGCTATCCAAAAACAAAATGTAGTTAAAAAGAATAAATGTGCGGCAGTGTCTTTATCAAGAAAACCTCTTGTAAATTGAAACAGCCAAGGAAGCGGGTGATGGGGGACTCCTGTAGAAACTAGGTAATCGGGCATCCCGGAGAACATCCCATCGTTCCATAATGCCTGTTCACCCGTGGTTTCACGATATTCTACCGGCTTTTTCGACATCCCTTCATATTGCATTACATCACCTTGGCGCAAGCTTTTCCCATCAATAAGTTCAGGCTTAAAAAAAGCAAACGTAACCGCATAGAAAGCAACAATAGCAATGAGATAAGGGAGAATATCCGAAAAAGAAAAACGTTTCATGATGTTTGTATATTGAGTCTTATAAAGTCGGTTGCAAGTTGATAAATTTTAGAATACCGACAAAGTAGCTGTATTCTTCCTTACAAGTCATTAAATAAACCTAAATTCAATTCTTACTTAACATTTCATTTACTTATGTTTGTGCTTCACTGATTGTCGTATGACTTCTAAGAGCAAATATTACATACAATTACACCTTATTCTACTGCTCAATAGCTTCTTACCTACCATGATTAGTTGGGTAGAAGAATTGAACAAGAATGCAATCAAACTGGTATTTGTCCGTACCTTCATGGCACTTATTATTTTAGGAGGTATTGTAGCCTATAACAAGCACAAGATTAAAATACCTAAAGGGCAAATTCGAATACTAGCGTTATCAGGCTGTTTAATGGCAACGTATTGGGTACTTTTAGTCGTAGCCACCAACCTGGCAAACGCTTCTGTAGTATTAGTAGGCATTGCCACAAGCCCCATTTGGGTTACGTTCATTTTGCCATTTTTCAACGGAGGTCGCCCTGATTTTTATCAGTTAATGACCGGGCTTAATGCCATTTTTGGTATTTACATGATTGCCAGTAACGATTTTGAATACGAAGCTGGAATGATTGTGGCAATTCTTGCCGCTTTAGTGGGGGCTTTGCTTACTGTAGTAAACGCCAGATTTGTGAAAAGCCACCACCAAACAGTAGTAACGTTCTATCAGATGATTGGCGCGTTTGGTTTGGTAACAATCGGGATGCCTATTTATAGTATAGTTACGAAAACATCGATGGATGTATTTAACGCACCGCCTACCGATTATATAATTGCCTTTACCATGGCTTATCTATTCTCGGTGTTAGCATACTCTATGCTCATAGGTGTGATGAAAAAGATTTCAGCCTTCACCGTGGCATTAAGCACAAACTTATCACCTATTTATGGGGTAGTGATAGCACTTTTGCTTTCCAAGAAAGATGAAGCCATGAACATCTATTTCTATTCGGGAGCCATTATTATTGTAGCCTCAGTTATTGCCTTCCCCGTATTGCAGATTATCTTCAAAAATGCACTATCGGAGAAGAAACTTGAAAAACAGGCGAAAGTACAGCGTGATATGGAAATTTTACGCCAAACGATAGAAGACGAAGAAAACGAGAAGAATTAGAGCCAATCAGGATAAAAAAAGAAGAATAACAAGGCAAAAGCAACCGATACCATTATTCCTTTTTGTACGGTTGTTAAGTTTCTTTCTGCGTTTTGTGCGGTACCCTCATCCTTTAAAAACATGAAATACGGAATTTTCAGATAGTAAAACAGCGATGCTGCTGTGTTGAGTAAACCCAAAGCAAAAATAATAAACCATTGCAGCGAATCATTCTGAGTATAACTTTTCCATAACTCTGCGAAAATCAAAAACTTAGCAGTAAATCCGGCAGTAGGAGGTAGTCCGGTTAGCGAAAGAAGAGCGATACCTACAGCAACTCCGGCTACAGTCCAGTGTTTTCCTTTCCCTTGCAATTGCGGTAGCTCTTCGCATTGAGTCCAATACACAAAACAAAATACGAGCACGTTCATTAGGATATATACCTTAGCAAAAAGGAAAAATATGGATGAATCCTCGACACTTATTTGCGTGATAACAAGTAGAAAAAGCCCCGCATGAGCTATAGAAGAGTAGCCCAGAAGTCGTAATAAATTCGTTTGCCGAAAGGCAGATAAATTCCCCCAAGTGAGTGTAAAGACTCCTACACTCGCTATGATTTTTGTGAGCGTACCGGTAATAAAAACCGATTCAAAAGTTTGCAATACAGAGAATAATGCAGCTAATCCGGCTATTTTGGGTACTATTGAAAAAAAAGCACTCACAGGTGTTGGCGCCACTTGATAAACATTCGGAAGCCATGCTTGAAATGGCACAATAGCTAATTTGAAGAATACGCCTGAAAGTGCCATGAGAAGCCCTATCTGTAAAAGAAGATTATTGCTAAGCAGCGCTGATGACTCAAAGTTTAAAATATGATGGAAGCCATAAATCCAAGAAATTCCATATAACATAAGAGCCGAAGCAATACCACCAAAAACCAGGTATTTAATGCTGACTTCAGCACTTTCCTTTTGAAAGCGAAAGGCTGTAAGCGCATACGCTGAAAGCGATGCCAATTCAATGGATAAATACAGTGAAAGCCAATGGTTTGCCATAGCCATACAATGTGCACCTAAGAGGAGGCTCAACCATAGAAAATGCTCTTCGCCAATGCCCGACACCCATGTTTTTTTATCAGAGGTTTGACGGCTACCTGCAAACGTATAAAGTAGCAAACAGCCAAGGGTGGCAACATCAAGTAATGGACGTGTTTGTGCCGATATATTGGTTATTTTCAATAAATTATTAAAGAGCGCCATATCGGTCGGAGTGGTTTGTAGCAAAGAGGCGAACAAACTTGCTGAAACACTTAGCAAGGTGGTTATGTGGATGCGCCAAAAAGAGGGAGTTTTGGTGAGTAAATCGAAGATAAGTACAAGTATCATCCCACTCACTAAAGCTAGTTCAGGTAAAAAAAAGCGAAGGCTTTCTGAAATGGCGTCTAATTGTTGTATTAGGGATGATGAGGATTCCATGCAGTTGAGCAACTATCGTTGAGGGAAAAAGCGGTTGTTATTAAAGAGGTTTTGTAGAAAATCGCTAACAAAAGGGCTGATACTATCGAGTAGAAGCGAAGGGAAAATACCCAGTAGAAGTGTTAAAAAAGCTAAGCTGCTTAATAGTAGCTTTTCTGAAAAAGAGAGGGTTTTTAAGTTAGCTTTCCACTCGGGAAACTTTAAACTGAACGTTCCTAAAAACATTCGTTGGAGAGTCCATAAATAATAGCCGGCTCCTAGTATAAGCCCAAAAGTAGCTGTTAAGGCAAACCAAGGAGGAAGCCATTCTGATTTAAAAGCACCTAGGAATACCAGAAGCTCTGCAATAAACCCTGA
The DNA here is from genome assembly GCA_964394585.1 of uncultured Roseobacteraceae bacterium. Taxonomy (GTDB): domain Bacteria; phylum Bacteroidota; class Bacteroidia; order Cytophagales; family Flammeovirgaceae; genus CAYUJH01. The sequence continues at coordinate 26,665 of CAYMYI010000031.1, read as the reverse complement.
AAACCCCGGCAACCCTAAAGAGGCAAAAAAGGCAATGGTGGCAAAGCCGGTATAAACGGGCATTTGTTGTGCCAACCCTTTATAATTTTCCATCTCTAAGTTGTGAGTTCGAGCATATAAAACACCGGCAACCAAAAACAGCATTGGAGAAATGATTCCATGACTTAGCATTTGGAATATGGCACCGCTCACTCCTTCGTGTGTGAGAGCGGCGATACCCAAAAACACAAAGCCCATGTGCGATACAGAAGAGTAGGCAATCATCTTTTTGAGGTTTTGCGTGCCCAATGCGACAAGTGCTGCATAAATGATAGCGAGTAGCCCTAAAAAACCAACAAAGTAGCTGTAATGAACTGCAGCATCGGGGAAAAGTGGATATACGATGCGCAATACTCCGTATCCGCCAACTTTTAGTAGCAGTCCGGCTAAAATCACGGAAATGGGGGTGGGTGCCTCTACGTGTGCATCGGGGAGCCAGGTATGTACGGGCACAATCGGTAGCTTAATGGCAAACCCAATTAATAAACTCAAAAACACGATATAGCGGATGGAATATCCCCATAGAGTGGCTTCTCCGGAAGGGGCTAACCAACTGTTGGGGAGGTAATTCTTCCAATCGGTAAGGTGAGTAAATCGAAACGTATGTACCATTTGCTCAGTTGCCAAACTGCCTTCTTGCAGTGCTTGCTGCACCTCTTCTACAGATCCTAATTTTGAGGCAGCTTGGGTAGCTTCAGGGTGGATTGCCGAAGCATATAGGGCAATCATCCCTATTAAAATAAAAATAGAACCTACTAAGGTGTAAAGAAAAAACTTAACTGCTGCATATTCTCGGCGTGTGCCTCCCCAAATGCCTATTAAGAAGTACATGGGAAATAGCATAAACTCAAAGAATAGATAAAATAGGAAGAAATCGAGTGCAACGAAACAACCAACGATGCTTGTACTCAACAGCAGTAATAAAGCAAAATACCCTTTCGTTTGCTTTTGAATAGTATGTGGGGTAGAGGCTACAGCGCCACACAGCATGATGAACGTGGTGAGTACTACAAACCACACGTTAAGGCCGTCAATCCCAATGGCATAATCAACGGCAAGCAAAACTTCTCCTAGGCTGTTTTTAAGTCGAATCCATTCAATTGTTTGTTCTATGGGAACAGCGGTATCGGTATAAGCTATCGCCAGCGCGAGCGATATCGCCATTTGCAATGCCAATCCAAAAATACTAACCATGCGGTGCAAACGTGGGCGTTTTCCCGAAATGGCAAGGACAATCGGCACAAAGGTTAAAGGTAAAAAAAGCGTGAGGTTAAGTAGAAACGCGTGCATGGTCTGTGAATGAAAAAGCTAATCAGTAGCAGAATTTATCTTTCAAAAATACAATCCGTTTACCGATATGAAATTTCTGCGAGATATATCCCATAAAAAATCAGTAAACCACTTAAAAGAATGACGAACGTTATAGCAATCATCCCTTGAATAGCACGCCCTTGTACGTTGCCTGTCGTGTTTCCGGTGCGCTGTAGTATTCCGGTGAATAGATGAATGACCCCATCGACAAAATACTTATCGAACCATCGAGTGGCATGCGCTATGATGATTACGCCAATTCCTAGTTGATGTAGCAATCCATCAATCCATTTTCTTTCAAGTCTACTTAAAGCTTGTGTTCCCTTTACGGTTCGATGGGTTAACCATACAGTTACGATTTTATCAATATAAAAAAAATGAAAGGAGAGTTTTTGAAATCTGGTGTTGTTCATAGTTGTACGTAGAGTTTCCCCTCTTTCAGAATTGAATAACCATATGGCAAATGCAGCTCCTAACAAGGCGATGGCAATAGAGGTCATCAGAACTGAATTGGCATGCGGTAATGCAAGTGCTTGTGGGGTTAGTCGGTTGGTATCCATGCTTAAAGGTGAGTTTGCAAACCAAAACCATAAACACAGGCTGCTAAGTATAATTAATGAAAAACGCATCAGTACGTGTGGAGAAGCGAGTTTTGATAAATTGCGGATAGAAGCAGACTCTTTTCGCCACATGCACAACCAAAGTAAGCGAGTAGTGTAAAAAGCAGTTAGTGCCGATGCCATTAATAGCCCAGCCATTACCCATGGAGTAGAAAGACTGCTTAGTAAAATGGCTTCTTTGCTTAAAAAACCGGAAAAGAGGGGAATTCCTGATAATGCAGCACCTCCAATAACTAAGGCTACGTGTGTAATAGGAAGCTTTTTTGCCAAACCTCCCATATTTCGCAAATCTTGTGGATCGCCGTTCAATGCATGCAAACTGTGAATTACCGAACCGGCTCCTAAGAATAAAAGTGCTTTAAAAAAAGCGTGTGTTACTAAATGAACGAGGGCAACCAGAGGATATCCTAACCCAATGGCAGTAATCATAAACCCTAATTGCGAAATGGTGGAATAAGCAAGTACTTTTTTGATATCGTACTGGGTTATGGCCGCAATTGCTGAAAGTAAAGCGGTACTTACACCCAGGAAAAGCGTAACAGAAAGGACTATCGAAGGCAACATAAAATGCACACGAATGAGGAGATAAACTCCTGCGGCAACCATCGTGGCGGCGTGAATAAGAGCAGAAACCGGTGTAGGACCTTCCATGGCATCAGGGAGCCAAGTTGCCAACGGGAGTTGTGCGGATTTGCTCAGCGTTCCTGCCAAAAAACCAAAACCCGCTAAGGTCAGTATAGCTACGTGCTCAGTTCCGGTAGCGGGAATAGTTTCCGTAAGTTCTGCAAGGCTTGTGGTACCGAAAGCGCCATATATCGCCATAATGCCAATTAAAAAACCTGCATCGCCCACTCGGTTTACTATAAATGCCTTTTGAGCTGCTTTTGCTGCGGAAGGTTTTTCTTGCCAAAACCCTATGAGCAAATACGAACTTATGCCTACTAGTTCCCAAAAGATGTATAGAAGAATGAGATGGTCGGCTATGAGTAGGGTATTCATCGCAAAGGTGAAAAGCCCTAGGTATGAAAAATAGCGACTGAAGTTTGCGTCGCTTGCCATGTAAGCTATCGAAAACAAGTGGACTAAGAAAGAGACGATAGCTACCATGCAGAGCATCAAGCGGGCGATCCAATCGATACGGATTGCTACAGTAAACTGTGTAGCCCCCGCACTAAACCAATTCCACTCTGCTCCATCAATTACATGATTTTCAGTACCGAAGAATAAAAGTAACATGCTCAGCGTAGCTACTCCTGAAAAACCTGTGGCAATCCAACCGGCTACATTCCCCAAGTTCTTCATTATTTGTAGCACGACGAACGAAAGGAGCGGCGCAACGATGATGAAGATAACGTATAGCATTGAATTTAATTATCCTTTTACCGTGCCTACGCGTTCTAAAACTAATGCTGTTCTATTGGTTACGTACAAGCTAAGTTTGCCGACTTCATCGGTTTCGTATGTAACTGAATCGTCTACGCGATTATGCCCTCCAAAATCAGGGTGGTCGCTATTGAGAATTATACGATACGCACCGGCTTGTTTTACCAAAAACTGATAGCCCGGGATTGAATTGGTAGGGTGGAAGTTGAAGATGAATACCAATCCACGCTTTGTGAAAATAATGGTACTGTTGGTTTCGTCCATATTGAGCTGTTCAGTTTCCGATTGCGGCGTTAAAAGCCCATACTCGCGCACTAGGGTGAGCATTGCTTTATCAAACCTTTCTAAGAATTTGTATTTCAGTAACTCATTATCGGCGAGCGACCACTGTCGGCGTGCGTATTTGTAGCTCCAATTGTTGCCTTCGCGCGGGAAATCAATCCATTCAGGATGCCCAAATTCATTTCCCATAAAGTTGAGGTATCCTTCGCCTCCTAGTGAAATGGTAAAAAGCCGAATCATTTTATGAAGGGCAATGCCTCGGTCGATTACCAGGTTTTGATCGCTTTCGCGCATGAACTCA
>CAYMYI010000031.1:0-22719 GCA_964394585.1 uncultured Roseobacteraceae bacterium | reverse complement strand
GGCGGTTGAGCATAGTATGCCACATTTCGTGCATGTTCCATTCATCATCCCTTTTATCTTTTAACAGTTTAATCCAATAATCAGGCAGCCCCATACCAAGCCGATAATCGAACCCAATGCCCCCTTCTTCCACTTTACGGGCAAGGCCGGGCATTCCGCTTACATCTTCGGCAATGGAAAGTGCATTGGGGTTAATCTCGTGAATTAGCGTATTGGCAAGTTGAAGATATAACAGGGCTTCTTCGTCAACATCTTCATTAAAATATTTTCCGAGATGCTCGAAAGAAGTGCCCCCGTGGTGGTGATACATCATTGACGTAACGCCATCGAACCGGAAGCCGTCAAAGTGAAATTCTTCGAGCCAGTAACGTACATTGGAAAGTAGAAAACGCATTACTTCCCAATTTCCATAATTAAAAAGTTTGGAGTCCCAAGAAGGATGGTTGCCTTTGCCACCTGGATGGAAATATTGGTGATCGGTTCCATCAAATTCATTCAGCCCTTCTAATAAGTTTTTAACCGCATGCGAATGGACAATATCCATGATGACGGCAATCCCCATTTCATGTGCTGTTTTTATGAGGTCTTTTAATTCTTCGGGGGTGCCAAAACGCGACGAAGGCGCAAAAAAGCTAGAAACGTGATAGCCGAACGATCCATAGTAAGGGTGCTCTTGGACAGCCATCATTTGTATTGTATTGTATCCTAGCTTTTTAATGCGAGGGAGTACATTCTCTTTAAATTCTGTGTAAGTACCTAACCCTTCTTTTTCTTGTCCCATCCCTACGTGGCACTCGTAAATGATCGGTTCTTTTAGAGTGTTTGTATCAAAATTGTTATTTCCCCAATCGAAAGCTTCAGGAGGTGCCCAAAGTTGCCCACTAAAATCTTTGGTTTGTTCATCTTGTACAGCACGAGTAATGAGTGCCGGAATGCGGTCGAACGTACCTATACGCGATTGAACGCGAACTTTTATCCGACTTCCGTGTACAAAGGTTTTTTTGTATAACTTATCAGGAAGGAAAACGCTCCAAACTCCATTGCTATCGCGCATCATAGGGCATTCTTCAGGGTTCCACCCGTTAAAATCGCCCATAAGATGTAGGCTATAGGCCTGTGGTGCCCATTCGCGGTAATACCATCCCTTTTCTTCCGTATCGTACTGAAACCCTAAATCGTGATGCATGGAAGCAAAAAGGTGTAAACTGCCATACGCATGTTCAATTTGAGTGAGGGTTTGCTTAAACCGATGGTATCGGTTCAAAATGGTACTTGCGTAAGGTTCAAGCCAGCTATCCTCTTCGATAAGAGGAAGGGTAGAAGCAAGTTGCTTGGGGGTATTTTCAGAATTTGGAGTTGCCATAAGTTTAGAAGTTTGTGCCGTATATCGATTAATGATTTAAATATACAGAAAGCTAATCGAATCGGTAAATGAACGGAAAGTAAACTATATTTGTCGCCATGAAAACAAAAATAGCTCCATCGATTTTGGCGGCTGACTTTGCAAACCTTCAAGCTGAGGTCGAAATGTTAAATCAGAGTGATGCCGATTGGATTCATGTAGATGTGATGGATGGCGTGTTTGTCCCCAACATATCGTTAGGAATTCCCATTTGCGAAGCGGTGAAACGCCATGCTACGAAACCTCTCGATGTCCATTTAATGATTGTTCAGCCCGAACGTTACCTCGAAGCTTTTCGCAACGCAGGTGCTGATGTGCTAACCGTACACTACGAAGCATGCCCCCATTTGCATCGAACCATCCAACAAATTAAAGGGCTAGGAGCAAAAGCCGGTGTTGCCATCAACCCACATACTTCCGTGCAGTTACTTGCTGATATCCTCTCGGAAATCGATTTAGTATGCATAATGTCGGTGAATCCGGGGTTTGGTGGGCAAAAGTTCATATCGAACACCTTCCGCAAAGTGTCAGAATTGCGCAAAATGGCCGAAACATACAATACATCGCTCCACATTGAAGTTGATGGAGGTGTAAACCTGCAAAACGCACCCACTTTGGTAGATGCAGGTGCTGATGTACTCGTAGCAGGCAGTTTTGTATTTAAAAACCATACGCCTTCAGAGACCATTACTACGTTGAAAAACACATGTTCTAGTTTATTACAATAAGTCAGTCTAAGATGAAAAACGTTTTTATTAACACAGTATTCCTTCTTTTAGGAATCGTGATGACAACCAATGCACAACAAAAGTTTGATGCGCACCAGCTTTTAACCGATATTAAAACCCTCTCTTCCGATGAATTCGAAGGGAGAATGACGGGGACAGAGGGAAATCAGAAAGCACAGGAGTACATCATTAAGCGATTTGTAGATTACAAACTCATTCCTTTTAATGGCAATTATAAAGATGAGTTCACCTTTACGAGCCGCCGCGTAAAAAAAGAACTTACCGGCTATAATTTGATTGGCTATATTCCCGGCAAGAAAGATCCAAATACATACATACTCATATGTGGACATTACGACCATTTAGGTAAAAATGACAAAGGACAAATTTTCAATGGTGCAGACGATAACGCCTCGGGCGTAGCTGGAATGTTTTCCGTTGCCGATTACTACACGAAAAACCCACCGGATTATTCGGTGATTTTCGTGGCATTCGATGCGGAAGAACATGGTCTGATGGGCGCCAAACATCTTGTGAAAAATGCTCCGTTCGATTTAGATAAAGTCGTATTAGTTGTAAATATTGATATGATTAGCATTAGCCCTAACAACGAGCTATTTGCTTGTGGAACCTATCATTATCCGTTTTTAAAGCCATATATTGAAGAAGTAGCTCAAGACCGCACCGAGGTTAAGTTGTTATATGGGCACGATCAGCCTAAAGAAAATAACACAGGGCTGATGGATTGGACGCACTCATCAGATCATGGACCTTTCCACGATGCAGGCATTCCGTTCATATACTTCGGAGTGGATGATCATCCGCACTATCACAACGTTTCCGATACGTTTGATAAAATCAATCAGTTATTCTTTATGAATACAGTCGATTTAGTTATTGATATGATGCTTAATTTCGATCAAAACCTTCCAAAAATTATTGAAGAGAAAGAATCATTTAAGAATAAGTAAAAGCATCACTCTTAAAGAGTCTAGTAAAACGCCGGCTAAAATGAGCTGGCGTTTTTTTTATGGTGTAAGTTCAGACTCCATCTTTTGCAAAACTTCCTCAATACTTTTTGCATAGGCTACATATTGATCCACATGCCGGAGCAATACCTGCCAAGTAAGCCTCCCTTGTTTTTGAAGTGATTTAAGGAGTTTTACTAACCATTCTGCTAAAGTTTTATCATTAAAAAACGGTTCCCACAAAAGGGTAGGTAATGGAACAGCTTGTCCGTTAACTTCTAGTATCTGTGTTTCTTTGAGTAACTTAATATTCCATTTTTCTGGAAAAGGTTCTTCAAAAAAGGACTCAAGATAGGGGCTTATAATTGTGTTCAGTTGCAGATGGATTTGCGCTAATGCTTCTCCAAAGCCCACCCATAAGAAAAAGTCTGTGTATAGAGGAAGCCGTGGCAATCCTCTACGTAGGTCGGCTGCATAGCGATTTTGATATTCAGGATGGTGCAATACCGCGTACAAGTAGTAGAAAATATTTTCCTTAGAAATATTGAGCATATTTTCTTGTAATTCTTGCCACGATTTCCGCTGTGTTTCAATTTGCAGCAAGGTGTCTTCGAATTGCTTAAGCGCCTCAGAAACCCGTTCAAATAAGCTTTTCCGTTCTTGTGCATGTGGTTTTAGTTGGGTTACTTTTTCCTGATAGCGTTGCAGCGTTCGACGAATTACATCAATGTTGGGTGTCGCTATTTTTTCACGTTCTACACGCGATATCAAATCGAATAACTGTAAAGAAAATTTATGTAAGACAGGTAAATTTTTACTATCTCTAATTACCGATTGCGTTAACTCTTTTAGCTTGAGAACAAAATCGTGCTCAGAGGCTTGAGAAGCCATTTTCTTCACAATAGCATGATGATGTTTGCGAAAGAAATGGAGGGCATCGTCAGTAATATTTTCTTGTATGCCATTTCCTAAATCAATCATGAAAGGGAAATAGTGAAGGTGTTTTCCCCATGTATCGCACGAAGTATCGGCAGGAACTAGCCAACAGAATAGCTGTTTCGCTAAAACGCTCTGAATACAAAGCTGTGAGTTCTCGGGAGAAATATTAGGGGCATTTTGTAGCGGATATGTGGTTTGGGAAGACTCCACCACTTTTTTTGATGCATGAAATAAATAGGGGAGGGGGGCTTCTGGAAGTACTTGCTGTTTCAATAAAGGTAAAAAATGAGCAAAATCTGCATTATTGGGTTCAAGCCAATGTCCTTCCGTATCGGGGGTTAATTGCTCAAATCTAATGGTATCGTTCCAATGATCGGCGGAGTTTAGCGATGTATAATAAATCTTTGCCGGCATTTAACTCTTTCCTAGTAACAGTAAAATAAAGTAAGCATCCGATTTTTCTTTTATATGAATCAAACGAATTTCGTTGAATTCTCCTTGTAAACTATTCCGTAAACCATTGTAAGTTTCAGCCCGAATAACTTTTTCTTCCAATAAGAAAAGTAACGAACCCTTCTTTTTTAGACGATCGGTACTCCAACGAAATAACTTTAAATAAGCATCTGATAGCGGGGAGGTATTGAGGGGGTTCTCCAAATAAGTTTGCTGCAAACGCTTTTGTAAAGCGGGAGTCGAATACCGATGCATGGCAGGTTTAATTGTGCGCAAATCACTAAAAATAAGCGTTGCTTCTTGCGAACTGAAAGTATTTGCGGTTTGTAATGCCGAGCTTGCACTAAAAATATCCATTTGCGGTGGTAGCGCTAACGGGCTTTCAAGCAATGGGTTAAGCCACAAGCAATGGGTACTACCCTTTGTTACTAATAAGCTTTGAAGATATTGAGTAAAGCTTATGAAGTGGATAACTATCTCGACGGCTGCCTCGGCAATCTTTTCCACAAAATTTATGGTATGCGGTTGGTTATTAAATGGAGCAAATGTGTACGTGCAATCTAATGAATAGGTATCTACAAGAGCATGTAACAGTTTAATCTCTGATTTCGAAAGGGGGTCTTTATAGAAAAAATGCTTAGGATAGACGGATGGTGCAAAAGTAGCCTCACAACAAATGGCTATATCTGTTAGGTTAAGTTCTTTGGGAAAAGCGGTTCGGTAATATACAGCAATTTCTTCGAGCTGCTTACGAAGGTGCGTTTGTTTTAAAATTTCTTCAAGTGCTTCTAAAAAGTACAGATCAATGAGTGAATCAGTGGGTATATCCCATTTTGAAAGCCCGGCGATATTGCGAAACAAGCAATACTCCCATAGAGCTTTCACATAGTACTCGTCGGCTTTTTTATCGGTCAGTTTAGCAGCATACTCCAACCCAAACTTTTGCTGTTTTGCTTTTAATATAGGAGCATTGGCTGTCAGTTTTCCAAGTGATTGATATATCGCTTGGGCATGAGTATTCAGCGCTTGGCGATAGGAAAATAACGATGTAGAGGGCTTCTTCAACTGTACATGAATTAGTAAACAAGGTGCAAATAGGGTTCAAAAATACATTAAGCATCTAAAAGGAAAAAGTTACATATATAACCATTTAAATGAGTTTGATATGAACATTATGTATAAAATATTAAAATTAAAATGTTTATTATGTTGTTTTATGTTTATAAATTAGTTATTTTTAATTGCAAGTTGCAACTAAATAGCTTAATTAATGAGCAATCAAATTCAACCTATAGAACGCCTTCGACACTTAGAAAAGGAATTAGGCGTTCTTTTAAAAGTCAACCGAAAAAGTTGGGTAAAAGTAGGCAAGCTTCTGCTTACCATAGAGCAAGAGCAGCTTTACTTGTTGAAGTATCCATCATTCACACAGTATGTACAGCATTTAGCTAACTTCAATCGGATTAATGTTTCTACTTTCTGGAGAGCTAAATCTGCAGTACGCACATTTATGAAATTAGCAAATGTTAGGCAGCCAGAGCAATTAATCCTTCAAAACATAAAAACTACGCCAGAGCAACTAGAACTTTACAATCGGATAAAGACGGTTGTTCCTGAAAAAATACTTGAACAAGTACGCCAAAAAATGGTGAGAGGAGAGGGGGTTCGCAACGAATTATACGATCTCTGGAAAGTATATAAACCGCTTAAAAAAGGGAAAACAGAACGAGGACGAAAATCTTTCAATACATTCACACCAACGCAGGCACATACTTTTTCAGAAAGTGTAAAAACGCAAGAACCAACGCTGGAAATGGATGACTTTTCGAAAATGGAAAAGTTTGATATTTCTTTTAATGAGATGCAAAAAGCTAACATTGTTAACTCTTTACGCGCTTCAAGCTGGATACGCTACACGACTGATGCGGAAATACTGCAATCTCAATTTTTTAGCCGAATACCTTGTATAGCATACGATGTGGTAACGCTCCTTTTAGCAAAATCCTCTTCAGAAACACAACGCCCTGAACTGGTTACGTTTGGCGCAAGAATTATATGCGATTTATATGAGTTAAGACACTCGTTTCAATGGATTGAAAGTAGCTGTAATTATAATTATTTGGTTATTCCTTTGGCGTTTCACCATGATCCTTCTTGGGTATCTAAATTACCAGAAAACGTTGGTATCATCGCTACTGACTCGTATTCAGAGCAAGGGAAAATAGAGGCAAAATTTATTCGAAAAGCATCGTTTGTCACAACATCTTTTCTTGTTGAAAAACAGTTTTACCAAATGGTAACGATGCATTTATTACACTGGAATGCTTAAAACATCTCTCAATGCAGTATTAGAAATCAAGAAAATCCATGTATATCTTTGCCCTCCGTTTCAAAACAGAATCACTCTCATGGCTGAAATTATACCTTTTCGAGCTTGGCGATATAACGACCGACTGCATCCGCACATTAACGAACTTGTAGCTCCGCTTTTCGATGTTATCTCTGACAAACAAAGAGAAAATCTTTACCACAATCGCTACAACAGCATACATCTTTCAGTGCCTAGAGGAAACGACCCAGCGCAATCTGCCAGCCATACATTCGAACAATGGAAACGCGAAGCCATTTTATTGCAAGATAAACGCCCAAGAATTTATCCGTACTATCAATATTTTAACATACATAACGACTCCAAGACCTATTGTAGAAAAGGATTCGTCTGCATGGTAAAAGCCTCATATTGGGATGAAAAAAGCATACTTCGCCACGAAAATACTATTCCTACAGCAGTAAACGATAGAATAGAATTGCTGCGCCGTACTGGGTTAAATAGCAGCCCAACACATGGGCTTTATCAAGATGACACATTTGCATTAGAGCCCTATATGGATGATGCGATTGCCTCGCCGCTCTACGAAACAGAAGATTACCAAGGAGTTCGTGACGTAATGGGGGTGATTGAAGATGAATCGGTTATACAAAAGTTTATTGAAATACTCCGTTCCCGTAGTATCATCCTCGCCGACGGGCACCATCGTTATGAAAGTTCACTTGCCTTTCGGAAAGAACAGCAAGCTCAAAACCCAAATCATACGGGTAACGAGCTTTATAACTATCATATGATGTACCTCACCAATAGTTCTTCTGACCACCTAAAAGTATTACCTACGCATCGTTTAATTTTAAATTCGTTAGAGTTAGATATTGAGCGACTACTCAAAAAAGCAGAGGAGTTTTTCACTATTCAAGAAATCGATAACCTTTCCGACCTATCAGAAATTCTTGCAGGTAAGCGCTGGGCTTACGGGCTTGTCCACGAAGAAAAAGCTTTCAAGATTCGTTTAAAAAAGGAGGTTTTTCCACAAATGCATTGGAAGTTCCCCGAGTTAATCAAACAGATGGATTTAACAGTACTCCATTATTTTTTCATAGAAAAAGTACTTGGTATTTCAGGAAAAATGCAACGAAGCAGTCCACATATTCAATATGAGCGAAACTATACAGAGTGCATTCGCAAGGTATGGAAAGGGCAGGCACAACTAGCATTAATCACAAATGAGATTTCTATGGAAGAAATCAATGAAATTTGTTATAGTGGATACACGATGCCACCTAAGTCTACATACTTCTACCCTAAAGTTATTGGAGGGTTCTTATTTGGCAGTGTGTTAGGATAGAATTCTTTTCATAATTGTTGTGCAGCCCTGCAAAAACTATTATTTTTGCACCTTCTTTGTAAAAACCTAAGCAAACTTGAAGGCTACCTCACTATATAAGATACACTTAACTACGCTCAAAGAACCGTCAGAAACGTTTGAATTTAAACTCGATAAAGCATTCTTCGAGCAATATTCTGACGATTCTATTGAAAATGTAGCTTGCGTAGCAGATGTTCATTGTGAGAAAACCGATCGTATGCTCATCTGCAATTTCGCTATCAGAGGTACATTAATGTTACTTTGCGACCGTTCATTAAAACCTTTTGAACATAAAGTAGATGTTAAAAGTACCATTTACTTTAAGTTTGGAGAGGAATATGAAGAACAAGCGGAAGATTTAATTGTAATACCGGCAGATACCGTCGAAATTGATTTATCGCAACCTATTTTCGACATACTGTATCTTTCAATTCCGAGCAGAAGATTACACCCCGATCATCGGGATGAACTTTCAGAAAAAAGTTATTTTTTCACTACCGAAAAACAAGAAGCAACCACTAGCAAAGCAGAAAATAGTGATAACGTAGACCCGCGTTGGGAAGCGTTGCAAAAATTAAAAAAACAATAGTTCATCATTTTCAAATACATACAGTTATGGCACATCCTAAACGAAAAATATCGAAACAGCGTCGCGATAAGCGTAGAACGCACAAAAAATTGCAAGAACAAGCGATTGCAATTTGCCCTACTACACAAGAGCCTCATTTATATCATAGAGCACATTGGCACGAAGGTAAATTATATTACAAAGGCAAAGTAGTTATGGAAAAAGAAGTAGCCGTATAAGGTTGTTTTCTTTGGAAATGCCCGACTCATTTTTTTAAAATCGAGTCGGGTTTTTTGTATCCTACAGTGAATACATCTTTATTTGTGCTATAGCCACAATTAAAAAAAACAAATGTACCATTCACAAGTAGCTAATTATACTAGATGCTTGTGTATAAACTACAAATTTTATGGCGAAACAATATGCAGCCATTACCGGAGTACAAGGGTATTTACCCGATTATGTACTCACTAACCAAGAACTCGAAAAAATGGTAGATACTACCAATGAGTGGATTTTGGAAAGAACTGGAATACGTGAACGTCGCCTTCTTAAAGGCGAGCGAGGCACTTCTTACATGGGTATTGAAGCAGCCAAAGCGCTGCTCGAAAAAAAGAATATACAACCCGAGGAAATCGAACTGGTAATTTGTGCTACTGTAACAGCGGACATGCAGTTTCCGGCAACAGCAAATATCATCGCAAATGGGATTGGTGCGGTAAATTCATTTAGTTATGATATAAACGCAGCATGCTCAGGGTTTCTGTATGCACTTTCTACGGCCGCAAAATTCATTGAAAGTGGTACACACCGAAAAGTATTAGTGGTAGGAGCTGATAAAATGTCGAGTATTATCGATTACACCGACCGAGCCACTTGCGTAATTTTTGGAGATGGTGCCGGGGCAGTACTCTTAGAACCTACTGAAGAGCCTGTAGGGATTATCGATTCGTACTTTCGGGTAGATGGGGAAGGAGAGAAGTTCCTCAATATGCCTGCGGGGGGAAGCCGCCGACCTGCTTCGCACGAAACTGTAGATGCCCGAGAACATTTTGTAAAACAAGAAGGGCGAACTGTATTCAAGTATGCTGTCAAAAATATGGCAGATGCCGCCGAAACAATCATGAAACGAAATCAGCTTACCGGCGACGATGTCAAATATCTAGTACCACACCAAGCCAATAAACGTATTATTGATGCTACCGCACACCGAATGGGAGTGGGAGATGATAAGGTAATGCTCAATATTGAACGATACGGAAATACTACCGCAGCCACCATTCCGCTTTGCTTGTGGGATTACGAAAATAAACTAACAAAAGGCGATAACCTTATTCTAGCGGCCTTTGGTGGGGGATTTACTTGGGGCGCTTCTCTTGTGAAATGGGCATATTAGATATTGAATACTAAGTGCAACTCGCTTACCTTTGCGCATCTTTAAAGTCAACAATACTAACCTTTATTAATACACATGGCAACTACGGCAGATTTTAAAAACGGATTGTGCATTGAGTTCAATCACGATATTTACAGTATCGTAGAATTCCAACACGTAAAACCGGGGAAAGGTCCTGCGTTCGTACGTACCAAATTAAAGAGTGTCCGTACCGGAAAAGTTATCGACAATACATTTACTGCAGGGCACAAAGTTACAACAGCCCGTATAGAGCGTCGACCGCATCAGTATTTATACCGCGATGACCTTGGGTTTCATTTAATGAATACAGAAACCTATGAGCAAATTTCTGTAGAAGAAAAGTTTATCCCTAATGCCGATTTAATTAAAGATGGGCAAGAATTGGACTTACTAGTACATGCTGAAAAAGAAGAAATTTTAGGTTGTGAATTACCAGCATTCGTAGAACTTGAAGTTACCTACACAGAGCCCGGACTCAGAGGAGACACTGCAACCAATGCCTCAAAACCCGCAACGCTAGAAACCGGTGCAGAAATTCAAGTACCTTTATTTATAGACCAAGGCGAAAAGTTAAAAATAGATACAAGAACGCGTTCCTATGTAGAACGCGTAAAATCATAAATTACACTCCCACTGAAAACGGATTTATATGAAAGCAAAAGAAATCAAAGATTTAATCAGTTTTATCTCTGAATCGGGTTTAAACGAAGTGCAACTTGAAACAGAAGAAATCAAACTGCACATTAAAAAAACTCCAGATGGAGTAGCCGTTCCCGTAACTGCCATTCCTAGCCCTCAGCCAGTTGCAACTGCCCCCACAATAGTTTCTACGCAAACTGCAGCACCAGAAACTAGCGGACACTCAGCAGAAGCTGTCGGTAATTATGTAGAAATTAAGTCACCTATGATTGGTACATTCTATCGAGCAGCAAGCCCTGAAGCCGATCCGTTTGTGCAAGTCGGAGATACAGTGCAACAAGGTTCAATTGTGTGCATCATCGAGGCAATGAAGCTCTTTAATGAAATAGAATCAGAAGTATCGGGTAAAATTGTAAAAGTATTGGTAGATAACGCTACACCTGTAGAATACGACCAACCGCTTTTCTTAGTAGACCCATCGTAAGCTAAAACGTTATTCTATTTCATTCAACCTTTAAACAATACATACAGTGTTTAAGAAAATTCTGATTGCCAATAGGGGAGAGATTGCACTTCGAATTATCAGGACTTGTAACGAAATGGGCATCAAAACGGTAGCCGTATATTCTCAAGCGGATAAAGACAGCCTACATGTTAAATTTGCGGATGAAGCCGTTTGTATCGGTCCTCCACAAAGTAAAGATTCCTATCTTAACATGCCCAATATTATCTCAGCAGCTGAAATAACAAACGCTGATGCCATTCACCCCGGCTATGGTTTTTTGGCAGAAAATGCTGAGTTTTCGGCAATCTGTCAAGAATACAACATTAAATTTATTGGCGCTACACCCGAACAAATCAACAAAATGGGGGATAAGGCTTCTGCAAAGGCAACCATGAAAGCTGCTGGTGTACCGACTATCCCCGGTTCAGAAGGATTGCTCAGTTCTGTAGAAGAAGGTAAAAAAGTGGCTGCTGAAATTGGATATCCCATTATATTGAAAGCTACTGCAGGAGGCGGCGGCAAAGGAATGCGTTTGGTACATTCCGAAGAACAATTTCAAAAAGCATGGGATAGCGCCCGTACCGAAGCAAAAGCAGCATTTGGAAATGATGGTATCTACTTAGAAAAATTTGTAGAAGAACCTCGACATATTGAAATTCAGGTATTTGGAGATCAGTTTGGCAATGCTTGCCATCTTTCCGAACGCGATTGCTCCATACAAAGGCGGCATCAAAAGTTGATTGAAGAAGCGCCTTCGCCATTCATGACCGAAGACTTGCGCGAACGCATGGGTCAAGCAGGTATACAAGCCGTGAAAGCCATTAACTACGAAGGAGCCGGTACTGTCGAGTTTTTAGTCGATAAGCACCGCAATTTCTATTTTATGGAGATGAATACGCGGATACAAGTAGAACATCCTGTTACTGAACAAGTTAGCTCATTCGATTTAATAAAAGAGCAGATAAAAGTAGCTGCAGGAATACCCATTTCAGGCAAAAACTACTACCCGCAATTGTATAGTATTGAGTGCCGTATCAACGCAGAAGATCCCCTAAACGATTTTCGCCCGTCGCCGGGTAAAATCACAAATCTGCATATACCAGGTGGGGCAGGTGTTCGGATTGATAGCCATGTATATGCCGGCTATACCATTCCACCATATTACGATTCAATGATTGGCAAACTCATTGTAACGGCGCAAACAAGGGAAGAAGCTATTGTGCGTATGAAACGAGCTTTGCAAGAGTTCTTCATCGAAGGTATAAAAACAACCATTCCGTTTCATTTATACATGATGGATAATGAAGACTTTAAAAATGGAAACTTTACCACAAAATTTTTAGATGGTTTCGATTTTAGTCAACTGAAGGGATAACAAATAAGGAGGGAGGTTTTATAGCCTCCCTTTTATAAAGAAAATTTTATTTAACATAATATAAATTATATAACATTAAGGTAGGTTTCAATTTTCAGCGAAAAGGCAAATTGGGTATTGAATATTCCGGACAAAAACGCAAACAATCTGATAAATCAAATCGGCGAAAAAAAAACAAACATTGTTTTCTATCATGGATTGTTTGATGCCGCGCCAGTAAATATCGCATGAGGGAGGCCTTCTACCCCACCCAAGCAATATTTACAATATCTTCTAAGTCGATGCGGAATTTACCAAAGCGCGCACCACCCAAAACGGTTAAAGCAGGAGGAAGCGCCGGCACCACAATATTGCCATAGTCGATACGCTCTGTCCCGCTTACCTCGTGGCTTGCAAGTTTTACTTCAATGATTTCACCTGTTTTCTTTATCAATTGAATTTTTGAACCTATCGGAATTTCTTCAATAGCATTTTTGGCTTCTTCGGTAGTCATACTGATAAATGGTTTTTCTATGAAAACACAGCGTAACTACTGCTTGTTTAAAAAAGCACGCATTAAATTGCCCACAAAAATGCCCCTTTATCTCGATATGCCATAAATTGCTGAATGGTTTGCTCCGATTTGTTAATGACCGCTTCATGCGTGTTAAAAGCGTTATGAGGCGTGAAAACCACATTCGGTTGCCCTGCCATCTTGATTAAAGATTGCAGTTCGGAACTTTCGGGAAAACGCTTTTCACGTAATGCCACTGCAAGTTCTTTTTCGTGGTTATAAACATCGAGTCCAACACCTCCGAGATGGTTTTCCTCTAGCAATCGCAGCAGGTCGGTAGCCGGCGATTGTTCTCCCCTAGAAATGTTCACAAATACGACTCCGCGCTTGGCTTTCTTTAAAGTTTCATAATTGAACATCCCTTTATTAGCTTCGGTGAGGTTCATGGCACAAACAATTACATCAGCTTGGGGTAATCCTTCTTCTAAAGAAACATATATTTCGCCTTTCATTTTCTCTTTGAGGTCGTGGCATAACACATTCATTTCTAAACCTTTGCCAATTTTAACCACTTCGCTGCCGATATTTCCAACTCCCACGACTAACAGTGTTTTTTGTTTAGCTTCCGAACCAGTAAGACCATCTCTATGAAAGGAAGTAAATTGCGTTAATTGTGCTTTAAAATTCCGAAGCAACGACATCCACATTAGCATAGCTTGTTCGGCAACCGCTCTGTTACAATACAGCGGCAAATAGCCACAAGGTAAATCAGCAATACCACATTTTTCTCTGTACGCTTTCAGATGATCGAACCCAGTACTTCGGCTAATGATTCCTTTAAGATGTTTAGCCCAACCAAGGGGTAATTCTGATTGTGTGCGGATGCTAATAATAGGCGCAGGCGGTTGTTCAGTGATGCCCAATTCCTGAGGCGTTTTCCAAGTGAACCCGGCATTTACCTGCTCAGGAAGGAATTTTTGGAGTGCTTCTTGCTCTTCTTCAAACGCTTCAAAAAAGAAAATATCAATAAGTGAGTTCATACGTAGCAATTTGTTAAATGATGAGGTTTATTTTCCTCAAAATGTATACAATGATTAGCGACGACCTTTCCCTTTCTTTTTATTTTTGCGATTTGCCTTTCCCCCACCCTTTCCTTGCATTTTATTCATCTGTTTCATCAGATTACGCATTTCGTCGTATTGTTTCAATAAACCATTTACTTGTTGGACGGACGTACCACTTCCGGCCGCTATGCGCTGCTTCCGACTAGCATTCAGCACCTGAGGATTGGAGCGCTCATGTGGTGTCATCGAAAAAATGATAGCTTCAATGGGTTTGAAAGCGTCATCGTCTATTTCTTGTCCTTTCAGCATTTTGCCCATGCCGGGAATCATCCCGATGAGATCTTTGAAACTCCCCATCTTTTTGATTTGCTGAATCTGAGAGAGTAAATCGTTAAGGTCAAATTGGTTTTTCGCTAGCTTCTTGTTAAGGCGCTGCGCTTCTTGTTCGTCGAATACTTGTTGTGCCTTTTCTACCAAAGAAACCACATCGCCCATTCCCAAAATCCGATTTGCCATACGATCCGGGTAAAACACATCAAGCGTATCAGGTTTTTCGCCTGTACTGATGAATTTTATGGGTTTATCAACCACATTTCGGATGGAAAGCGCCGCTCCGCCTCGGGTATCGCCATCGAGTTTGGTGAGGACCACACCATCAAAATTAAGGCGCTCGTTGAAGGTTTTTGCTGTGTTTACGGCATCTTGCCCCGTCATCGAGTCGACCACAAATAAGGTTTCCGAGGGTTGAATAGATGATTTAATCGCCGAGATTTCTTTCATCATGGCTTCGTCTACCGCAAGCCGGCCTGCCGTATCGACGATCACAATGTTTTTCCCTTTCTCTTTAGCGTATTTGATGGCATTTTCAGCAATAGCTACTGCATTTTTATTTTCGGGCTCCGAGTAAACCTCAACACCAATTTGTTCGCCAAGTGTATGGAGCTGGTCAATTGCCGCAGGCCGGTAAATATCGCAGGCAGCCATTAGTACTTGGTTGCCCTTCTTTTTGAGCATATTGCCCAACTTAGAGGTAAATGTGGTTTTACCCGATCCTTGCAAACCGGCAATTAGCACTACACCAGGCGAACCTTGCGGCTTAAACTCGGCAACCGAGCCTCCCATCAGCTCGGTAAGTTTCTCGTTCACAATTTTGATGAAAAGCTGCCCTGGCTCAACGGCAATCAAGATTTTACGGCCCAGTGCCTCTTCCCGTATTTCATCGGTTATCTGTTTGGCTACCTCGTAGTTAACGTCGGCATCAATTAGCGCTCTACGAACTTCTTTTGTAGTTTGGGCTACATTAATTTCGGTAATCCGCCCTTTTCCCTTCAGGGTTCTAACTGCAGAATCCAGCTTCTGACTCAAATTTTCAAACATCGCTCTTCACCTTTTTGATTGAGAGAGAAACCTAACGTTGCTCTCTTTTGAAATACACATTATTTAAGGTGCGAAATTATCATTTCAGTAGAACAATTTGAAACTATCCCTGAAACGAATTGCCGTTAGAAAGACTATTCTTTAAAATCTGTACAGATTGGTTAAATCCTTTGCGTTATATAAATCCTTGTAGAATTCAGCTATGCATTCGGCAGACTCGTAGTTTTGCGGAAACTTTTGCAACTATGAAATTCATTTCTCCCGGTATACGTTATATGCTGATTGCCTCTCTTGTATTTTCCATCATGAATGTATTCGTGAAAAAATTAGCACACATTCCTGCCATCGAAGTAGTATTTTTTCGTGCGCTCATTTCATTAATCATAAGTTGGTGGATTTTAAAGAAAAGACGTATCCCTGTATGGGGGAACAACCGAAAAGTACTGTTCCTGAGAGGATTGTTCGGGTCAGTTTCCTTAGTCATGCTATTCGCCACTTTTCAAAATCTACCATTAGCCAGTGCCGTATTATTGCAGTACCTCTCTCCCATTTTTACGGCTTTGTTGGCAATGGCGCTATTAGGCGAACGATTATTTAAGGTGCAATACCTATTCTTTGCGCTTTGTCTTGTAGGCATTTTCTTAATCAAAGGGTTTGACCCGCGTGTATCAACCTTATATTTTGGTATAGGAATTTTAGCTGCATTTTTAGCTGCCTGTGCTTATACATGCATCCGTGTGCTGAAAGACAGTGAAGACCCCCATGTAATTGTGTTTTACTTTCCTCTTATCGCCCTGCCTTTTGCAGGGGTAATTTCAATTTTCTATTGGGTAGCTCCTCAAGGAATGGATTGGCTTTGGCTCCTTGCTATTGGTGTTCTTACCCAAATTGCCCAAGTTTTTATGACCAAAGCCTACCAAGCTGAAGCAGCAGCAAGCGTTGCCAGCGTAAATTATATCGGTATATTGTATGCCCTAGGTTTTGGGTTTTTCATTTTTAATGAAACTTTCACACTACAAGTGGTAGCAGGTATGGTACTCGTAGTAATCGGTGTGGTATTTAATGTAAGTTTTAAAAAGATAAAGTGGATTCCTAAAACGTAGTTCAGTACTATTGGGCGCCTATTTTTAAGTATTCTTCTAAGTTATTGCCCTCGAAAACTTCTGAAGGAGAAAGCCACCACAAACGCACAGAACGGTCGGCTGAACAGGTGAAAACACGATTCCCATCTGCCGAGAAAGCTGCCCCGGTGATTTTTCCTAAATGCTCGCGATTGCGCCCTAATACACATATTAGTTTTCCCGAGGTACGCTCCCATACACGAGCTGAGCGATCGGCAGAAGTGGTTATTACTTTAGTACCATCGGGAGAATACGTAGCAAATAGCACTTCGCGCTGATGCCCCCGAAAATTTCCTAAAACACTGCCGCTTAAGTTATAGCGTATTGCAGAACCATTTTGTAAGCCAGCTATAAACTCCTTTCCGTTCGGGGCTAACACCAAAGAGTGAATCTGAGTACTCCCTGTAACCACTACTTCCATTTCACCATCTTTCAGCGTCCATTTTCTTACATTCCCATCTGCGCAAGCTGTGTATACCGATGCATTGTTTGGGGAGAAAAATGCCATCGAAACAGCTTCTTCGTGGATTAGTTCTCTCATTTTTTTACCCGATTGTATATCCCAAACAGTAACTTTCCCTTTATTCTCGGTGGTAAGCACCCATCTTCCATGGTGCGAAAAATCTGCGAATAAAATATTATTCCCACACGAAAACTTTTGAATCTGCTTCACACCGGCTACATCCCACAAAATTGCCGTACCATCGTGCGATGCTGTCAGTACCTGCTTACCATCTTTTGAAAATACCGCCGAGTATACCATTCCGTTATATCGGTTTTGCGTAAAACTGCGCACACGATTGTTGGCAATATCAAACAAGCGTGCTTTACCATCTCCGCCAGAAGTTAGTACAAATTTCCCATCGGGTGTAGCTTCTACATGATGAATAGGGGCATTATGCCCCGGGTTCAATCGGCGCGACATCACTACATCATAATACGCTTTGGCAACGGTTTTATCGGTCTTGTCGCTTCGGTACTTCTCGCGCAGTTCTTTCATAAACTCTACAATTTCCATATCGCCTTTAAAAAAAGACGTTTCTTTAGAAAGTACCTCGTTTTCTTCGGCAAGTTCTACTTGAATATTACGTGCATACAAATACTCTCGGATAATAGAGTCGCGTTCCGATTGTTGCAACCGCGCAAACTGATCGAGGCTTCTAAGGCTATCTACCAATAGTTTGTTTCTTGCCAATTGCTCAGCGAGTTGTTGTTCATTCTTTTGGGCTAATTGCCTTGCCTGTTCCGCTTCTTGGTATAGCTGATGGTTTTCGCTACTCTGCCATGCAGCATTTACTAGCAAAACGATAGTAAGAAGTAGCAAGCCCACCGCTGCGGCTAAAGCTATTCTGAAACGAACGAGTTCGCGATGTTCCTTTTTCAGCAATTGCGTGATGTGTTGCCTACTTTGTTCTATGTATTGATAATGCAATTCGGTGGGAGTAGGCACACGGCTTGCCGAAATAGCTTCATGATACCACTTTTCGATTTCATCTAATTCATTTTCAGGGATTAAGAAATCGGGTGACTGGTCATGGCTTATCCAATTTGCAGTCCACTGCTCTACTTTTTGAAAGGTTTGCTCATAGGCTCGGTGATCTGCCAAAAGTGGCATTAGCAAGTTCAAGCGTTCTTTCCACGATAATGAGCTATCCGATAGGTTGCATAACTGAATGTTTTGGAGATATTCAGGAAAGTCCATCCGATCAATTTCCTCAACTAATACTCCTACTATTTTTTTATGTAAGCGTTGCGCGTAACGTATTTCCGATTTAAGCTCGGCGCGCTTAATTATTTGCGAAGTGAGAACGACTACAAACAAATCAGACGAATGGATACCATGATAAATCACTTCTTCGGCTTGTTGCGCAAATTGTAGTTTTTCATAGGGCCAGAACGTAATAACTCCGTTAAGTTGAAGATGCTGATTCAGTGTTTTGGCTAAAGGCAAATCGTTGGAAGCATTGATTAAAAATACATCGGGAGAGTTCCCTATAGCTTTAGCTTTGCTTTCTTCGATATACTCTTCGTGGATGCCGAGAGGATGCGCCATTGGGTAGTTCGCGCTTTCTTCGTACCATTCTATAGCAATCGTAAGGTCGTATCCATAAAGCAGCCCTTGTAAAACTTGGTTATTCCGTTGCCATTGGCGAGCGCGTTGTAAAATCAGCGTATGGAGTTTCAAATGCTTTGTTTCATCAGCATCGCAAGCGGGAAGTTCACCTTCTTTAATAGTTTCTAACTGAAGAGAAGGATATACGGAAGTGTTATGATTGTATTGGAGAATGAGCTTATTCAAAGAGTTTACATACAAAAGTTGATTTTCGGCAAGTTCTTGTGCCTCCTCTGATTGGCTACCAATTAGCACACAAACCGAAGCATTTTCAATTGCTTTATCGGCTTCTAGGTGTTGATATTGCGGTAAGTCTTTACTGACACATGTAACCCCTTTCGCTTGCAAAGCATAAACAACGGCGTTCAGTGTTTCAATGTTATCCGTGTGTAATATATAAATATCGGAAATTTCGTTATCCAGATTTCTTTTACTTTCACAAAGATATGCCTGATGCAGAGTGGTTAAAGGCGCCAAGAATTGACTGACACTTGAATGCTTTATAAGCCACTCCCATGCTGGTAGAAACGATTTTCGAGGAATTAAGTGGTTGCTCTGATACCCATATTTTTCCCATAAAACGGCTGCATTGTAATAGTGTGTATATGTTTTTATGGATTCATAGTTTTGCAGACACAGATGGCTCATTGCAGTGAGTGTTTCTAATGCAATGTCTTGTTCTTCTACACTGAACCAGCGCATGGCTCCTATTCCGGAGGGGAATAGCTCCCAAGGTAACTCATCGTAGGAAATGCTGGTAACTGGCATTATCCATTTGTGCCGTTCCAAAGCAATTTGAAATACTTGTATGAACGAAGGCTCTTCGTGTATGTCGGCAGCAACTACCGGGACTATGAAAAGTGCTTCTTGGATGGCATTTTGGGTAGAGCGGGCATCTGTAGAAGGAAATAGCTGACTCCGAAGATTTTCTGCTTCGAAATGCTCAGACAATTGCTGAGCGATGGATATTCCTGAAGAGGTATGAATGATGAGAATATCTGGCATTGCAATGTTAGTGTAGTTTATTTAATTAAGGGTAATCATAGAATAGCCTTGCGATAGAGATACAATCGCGCTTACTTTTTTTTCTTGTTTTTGGGTAAGATTTTCATTTTTACTCCCGATTCAATCATGAAATCTTCAATTTCAGCAAGCATATCATCTTCATCGGGGACCGGATAAAACCACTCTACGGAAATGTTGGCGCCAGCTTTTTGTTGTTTGGCTAGCTCAACTAATAGGTTTAAAATTCCTCGTGATGAACTTGTATTGAAATAGCTCAAGTCGAAGGTGATAGCAAGTGGTCTACCCTGTGTAGTAATGTATTGCTCAATCCATTCAAGTAATTTTTGATAAAAGTCAAAAGCATCTTCCAGATACGACTCCCCCTCAATCAAACATTTCCCCGACGTTGCCGAAAACGCCACCGAAGGTGTAAATAAAATATCATCATCGCTGCGCACAATCAAATCTTTCATACAATTGATTTTAATTTTTAACCGTTTAGATACTCTGCGAAAGCAAAATAATTCACGCTATTAGTTTGTATTAATATACAATAGTTTCGAGTAAACTTAAACTTTGTTGCAACCATTTTTTCAAAAGCAATTACACAAAAACACTTTCTGCCCTTTTTTTTTCCCAAGATAAGGCTGTACTTTGAGAGGTGAATCACACTTAGTAAAACACTATGGAACAAGGTAGCCTACCTATGCAAAAGCCAAGACTGCACTTTTGGCAAATTTGGAACATGAGTTTTGGCTTTTTGGGCATTCAGTTTGGTTTTGCACTTCAAAATGCCAATGCGAGCCGTATTTTACAAAACTTTGGAGCCGATGTTCATCACCTATCATGGTTTTGGCTGGTCGCTCCGGTTACCGGGTTAATCGTTCAGCCGATAATTGGGCATATGAGCGATCGTACCTGGAATAGTCTGGGCAGGCGCAAACCTTTTTTCCTTGCTGGTGCTATTTTAGCCTGTGTGGGGCTGGTGTTTCTACCAAACTCAGCTATGATGGCAGCCATACTCCCCCCATTATTAGTAGGTGCGGGCTTCTTAATGATTATGGATGCTTCATTCAACATTGCCATGGAGCCCTTTAGAGCCTTAGTAGCCGATATGCTACCCGACGAGCAGAACACGCTGGGTTTTTCGGTACAAACCTTCCTGATTGGTGTAGGTGCTGTAGTTGGTTCGTGGCTTCCTTACGTATTGGCAAATTATTTTGGCATTTCGAATCAGGCTCCTGAAGGGCAAGTGCCCGATAACGTTATCTTTTCGTTTTATTTTGGGGCAATCACGTTATTAGGGACTATCATTTGGACTGTAACCCGTACAAGAGAATACCCCCCCGAAGAGTTTGCCAAATACAACGCAAAGGCAGACGAAGAAGAAGATGCAGGTTTTCTGCAAATTTTCATCGATTTTAAAAATATGCCAACCAAAATGAAACAACTTGGTACAGTACAGTTTCTATCATGGTTTGCATTGTTTTCCATGTGGGTATTCACTACTCCTGCTGTGGCAACCCATATTTATGGTGCGGCCCCCGACGATAGCAGCTCCCAAGCATTTTCAGATGCAGGCGATTGGGTTGGAGTTATGTTTGGTATTTACAACTTTGTATCGGCAATTTATGCCATGCTTTTACCTACTATAGCTCGCAAAACCAGCCGAAAGGCTACACATGCCTTATCACTCATAGCCGGAGGGATTGGACTCATCTCGATTTATTTCTTGAAAGACCCTCAACTGTTGATTATCTCAATGGTTGGAGTGGGCATGGCATGGGGTAGTATTTTAGCCATGCCGTATGCTATGCTGGCTAGTGCCATCCCTGCCGGGAAAATGGGAATTTACATGGGAATTTTCAATTTCTTTATTGTAATCCCTCAAATTGTGAACGGAATTATTGGTGGACTTATGGTGAAATATCTTTTCGGAGGATTCCCCATCTACTCGCTCATTTTGGCAGGTATTGCTATGATTATCGCTGCCTTTACCGTAACCTTCATTAAGGATGAATAAGCTACATGCCAAAGTAAACAGAAGAAGCAGCTGCGTTAACACAACTGCTTCTTCTGTTTAGCAGCATAAAAACTTTGGGTTGGGTACACTAACAATATCATGAAGCATTGTTTGACAGCGCTTTCCGAAGAGCTGCCGTGCTAATCCGATGGTGCGAAGTATCAAACACAGCTTTTCCTTGGTAAAGTAAAATCACTTGCGGCGATTGGTGTATCACTCCAAAACGCTGCGCTATCTCGTTTGAAACAGGGCGATTCGCCAACAAATCGAGGTAATAGAAATCAAGCTCTTCTTTCGTAAAATCCCACTGACTTTCTAATGCATGTTTAGCACCAGCACTAATACCACAAGTTACACTATGCTTGAATAGTACTACAGGCTTTTGGTAAGAGCTTTCTGCAATCCCTTCGAGTTGCTCTATAGTTTCTAACACTTTCCACTGTTCATGCAACGTAGCCGATTGCCCACTGAACAAATTCTCTAAAAATCCCATAATTTACTTAAAGTTTATTCGATCATTTACATTATTCTATAGTTCAACCGCATTTGTGGTTAATGTGTTCTTCAGCTTACTTTTTTGAAAGCTATAATGAAGGGAAATATGCCACCAATAATTGAGAATATGGCATATTTAGCGTATTTTTGAATTTATACGTGTGTTAAAAACACGCATAAAAATTTGTTTAGCAACTGATTGAATCATCTTCAGAAAAAGCGTTTGCAGCATGTTTGATAACGACGCTTAATTTTTAAAAAGCTATGGAAGAAAAAAAAGACAATTACTCGGCAGGTAATATCCAAATTTTAGAAGGATTAGAAGCTGTTCGAAAG
>CAYMYI010000030.1:0-38876 GCA_964394585.1 uncultured Roseobacteraceae bacterium | reverse complement strand
GTATATTTAATATTATGTATTAATTATGTTGCACAGTTTTTTTTATTCTTTTACGAAACGTTTTTATACTTTTCGAGAGTAGGGCATTTTAGGAATACGTATCGTTACGATAAGGCTAGAAAATCCTATAGGAAATGCCCACATAAATAACGCTGTTTTTTAGATCTTTACCTTGAACCAAATTGGTGAAGCCTTGGCAATATCGTACCCCTATACTCCAATCTGGAGCAAACGTATAGCCAATACCTGCAACAGCAGAAAAATCAAAAGTTTCAAAGTTATCGAGGCGGATGTCGTCGGGTACCGATTTACTCGAATTAATCGTGAGCATGCCTACCTGAGGGCCTAGCTCTGTATAAAATTGCTTGTTTATCCATTTAAACAAAATGGGGATATTGATATAGGAAATATCGTAGCGCCCCTTTTTCTCGGATTTTTCTCCTTGTAACGACCAAATGATTTCGGGCTGTATTTTAAAATCTTTTGAGACTTTAAAGGAAGCATACGTTCCGAAAGAGTACCCTATCTTTCGATCACTTTCCGGAATGGCATCGTCCCCAAATAGCTCGGCAAAGTTGATTCCTGCTTTAATGCCATATTGAACTTTGTTATCATCTTGGGCATTTGCTTCAGAAATAAGACCCAACGAAGCGATTGCCATCACCATAAATGTTACAAAAAAAGAATAGGCTTGCAGAGGTGTTGCGCGGGTTTTTCTTGACATACATAAACAACTTGGTGGAATCATGCCGATAGGAAATTAATGTAGAAACATTGAATAAATTTCCGATAAGCTGTATATCCCAAAACAACTAGTTGAGTAGCATTTTGCAATCAACCTGCCCAGTGAACTACAGAAAATACCTCTTACCGTTTTTCGCATTTAAAAATACCAAAGTTATCTGTTGCAGAAAAGTGCTTAGTAATAGGAAAAAACTCTAATGAGTGGAGCCTTGGTAATGCTTTTTTTATAAAAAAGCATCGTTGCTAACAAAGCGCGGAATTCTTCGTAGTTTTGTGTTCCACCTTCTTTCTATTGTATGAAACCCTACCGTCATTTGTTCTTCGACCTCGACCACACCCTTTGGGATTTTGAACGATGCGCCGAAGAAACACTTCAAGAACTGTTCGCAGAGTTTAAAATAGCCGATTATGGTGCTACGGCATTTGTGCCCTTTTTAGAGACATTTTACCAAGTAAATTACCACATGTGGGGGCTGTACGATCGAAACCAAACCAGCAAAGATGAAATACGCCGAGAGCGATTCCCCCTTATTTTTGAACGATTAGGTGTGAAATTCCCTAGATTAAAAGCCGAGTCGCTCGGTACGGAATACCTATACCGTTGTCCTCAAAAACCCTATACTATTGCACATGCACACAGCATTTTAGAGCATCTAGCGCCTCATTATCAATTGCATATTCTTACCAACGGTTTTGAAGATGTACAAGCCACAAAACTCAAAAGTGCAAAACTCGACCACTTTTTCGATGTAGTAGTAACCTCGGAATGTACTGGCTATAAAAAGCCTGCTCCTCAGATTTTTGAATTTGCCGTCGAAAAAGCACAAACCGCTCTTCATGAGAGTGTGATGATTGGCGATAACCTTTCCACCGATATTGCCGGGGCAATCAATATAGGGATGCCTTGCGTGTTTTTCAATCCGCTTAAGAAAAGCCACGAAGAACAAAAATTATTGGGCGATATCGCCTGTTTGCTCGAACTAAAAGAGCTACTCTGAAAGTGCTTTGCCGAACCAAAAGATGATATCGTCGAGAGCAGCGGGCGAAATGCCGTGTCCAATAGGATACTCTTTATAATGCACGGTTACTCCTAACTCTTCCATAAACTCTCTACCCATTTGCCCCATACGCACGGGAATCACTTCGTCCATCGTACCATGGGTTGCCAGCACTTGCAACCGTTGCAAGGCAGTTTTGTCAATTTTTTCGGGCAGATAATCTTTTAACACATAGCCACTCATTGCCAAAATTCCTCGCAACTCTTGGGGGTAATTAATCGCCACTCCGTAGCTCATAATAGCGCCTTGGCTAAACCCTCCCATGTAAAATCGATCGGTAGTAATGTTATAGCGCCCTTTCAGTTCGGTAATAAATCGGTACAGTTGCTGAACGGACTCGTTGGCTTGCTTGGCATCGGTGAATTTAATTCCGCGAGTGAAATCGATAGAATACCATGCAAACCCTCCTGGGAACAGGTTGAGGGGGGCACGGGCCGCCGCTACATACGATTGGCGAGGGAGAGCATCGGCAAAACTAAATAAATCGGCTTCGTTACTACCAAAACCATGTAGTAACAATAAAAACGGAGGGTTTTCGGTAGTTTCCGCAGGTTTACGGAGGAGATACGGGAAAGTCAGGTCGGTAATCAAGGGAAATGTTTTCTAAAATTTAACCATTCATATTTTTATCCTAGTATGTGGGGAGCGAACTTCAGGAGTTCAACAAACACACCGTTATGCAAACTTCTGAAAATACTAGCGTAGCCATGCCCAAAAACGATAAAAAAATCGTGAACGCATGGTGTTCATACGATTGGGCTAACTCGGTTTACAACCTGATTGTTACCACGGCAATTTTTCCGATTTACTATTCCGCCGCTACAAAAGCCGCTTTTGGCAGTGAAATAGTTTCCTTTTTTGGGTGGGAAGTAAAAAACACGGTGATTTACACCTATGCGATTTCCTTTTCATTTTTAGTGATTGTGTTGCTTTCACCGATCCTCTCGGGTATTGCCGATTACAGCGGGAAAAAGAAACGGTTTATGCAATTATTTACCACCCTCGGTGCAGCTGCTTGCCTAGGGTTATTTTTCTTTAAAGGCAGTAACCTCGAATATGGCCTTATGTGTGCAGTATTGGCAAGCATTGGGTATGCCGGAGCCTTGGTGTTTTATAATGGGTTTTTGCCAGAAATTGCCACACCTGACCGCGCCGATGCGATCAGTGCCCGAGGGTTTTCTATGGGCTATATCGGCAGCGTGATTCTGTTAGTGATTAACTTAGTAATGATTACCCAATTTGCCCTATTCGGTTTTGAAGATGAAACCGCTCCCACACAAATTGCCTTCTTGATGGTAGGCATTTGGTGGATTGGCTTTGCCCAAATCGCGTTTAAATATTTGAAAGACCGACCCACGGGCCATCGGATTACCAACGAAATCTTAGGAAAAGGCTTTCGAGAACTGCGGCACATATGGCTTTTGCTACAAACCCGCATTTTTACGCTACGCTTTTTGTTTTCATTCTTTTTTTACAGCATGGGAGTACAAACCGTGATGCTCCTTGCCCCTCTGTTCGGAGAAAATGAAATTGGCATGGGAAGCAGCGAAATGATTCTCATCGTACTAATTTTACAACTGTTAGCCATTGCAGGCGCATATTTCTTCGCATGGCTATCAGATAAGCGAGGGAATAAATTTGCCATCACGATTGCCATTTTCATTTGGATAGGCATTTGCTCTACGGCGTTTTTCTTGCACGATAAAACAACGTTTTACATACTTGCCGGTGTACTTGGCTTTGTAATGGGGGGTATTCAGTCTATTTCGCGTTCAACGTATGCAAAAATGATCCCTGAAGGAGAGAAAGATACGGCTTCGTACTTTAGCTTTTTTGATGTAACCGAAAAGCTTGCTATAGTAATTGGGACATTTTCGTATGGGTTTATCGAACAACTCACCGGCAGTATGCGCAATAGCATTTTAGCGATGAGCGTATTCTTCGTAATAGGGCTTTTCTTTTTACTTACCACCAAGATGCCCAAGGTGGTAGCAAAGTAACCATTCGGTTTCTGAAAATTCTTTTACGGTTAATCAGCAAAATTTGCTATATTTCCACTTTAATAGAGTTAGGTAAAGTAACCCATATAACTGGCAGCTTAGTTGTAATAACTTCTGCCAGTTGTTTTTTTGCAAGTGGTGAGTGTATTGAAAGCAATAAAGCAAAGCTGTAGCATTGGCTCGTCGCTAGGAGATGTATTTCTAGCGATTACTTCGTCGGAAGAAATGGAAAAGTGGATGGGACAACCTGCCATTATGAATGCCCGTGTAAATGGGCATTTTGTGTATTGGAATGGCGAAGTAGTAGGGGTAAATCGCTATATATCGTTGCGGACTTTAGTACAAGATTGGAAAATGAAGGATTGGAAAGATTACTCTAAAGTTACCATCGACCTAATCGAAGATCGCCGAGCCGGCACAACTACCCTCGAAATAGTACACGAAGAGTACCCGGAAGCAGCGGCAGAATCCGTGAGCCAATTTTGGGAACAGCGTTTTTTTGCCCCATTAAAGCGATACTTAGCCTAGCAATTACGCTTATTACAAATGCTGGCTCACACTTACTTTCGATGCTTTATGTGCCGGTAAGAACGCCGCTAATAGCGTGATGGCAATTACGGTTATCCCCGAAAAAACAAAGTCTGCCATTTGCATTTTTACCGGGTAGGCTTCTACAATCGAAGAAGTAACCCCCAACTTCACAATACCAAAGGTTTGCTGTATGTAACAGATAAGGAAGCCGAGCAGCAACCCCAAACCTCCACCTATTAGGGCGATTAGCAGCCCTTCCCACAGGAAAATGCGCCGTACGAGTGCGGCGGTAGCACCCATCGAAAATAAAATGGCGATATCGCGGCGTTTTTCAATCGCTAACATGGCTAAGGAAAAAAACACGTTGAAACTAGCAATACCCAAGATGAGCGCAAAGGTAAAAAAACCAAAAAGGCGCTCAATTTTCACAGCACGCAACACCGTAGCTTGCTGTTCTTCTGCGGTTTCTACTATAAAAGTATCTCCTAATGTAGCGCGAATTTCTTTTTGCACCTCAACAAGGTGAGTGGGGCTCGTTACTTTTACTTCTAAACTTGTGCGCCGCCCTTCGTATTTAAGAAGTTCTTCCATAAACGCAATGGGTACAATTATAGCGTTGTAATCGGAGCTTTGCTCTAGGGCAAAAATACCAGCAGGCAGAATAGCTTGCCGGTAAAATGCCCGCTCGGGGTTTAAGCTCAGTTTTCGGTCGCGTTTCGGGTACCACATTTGCAGCGGCACCATCAAGTTGCTCAAACTCACTGAAAGCTGATAAGCAACTCCTGCCCCTAACAATGCCCTTGGAGTACTCCCTTCGTAGAGGGCTATCGTGCCGCTGACTAAATAAGGCGACAAGTCATATTGTTGTAAAAAGTTATCGCTTACGCCTTTAGCATTCACAATCAGTTGTTCTTCTTGGTAACGCAGCAAGGCGTTGTCTTCAATTACCTCAGTGATGGCTGCTACGTGGGGAATCCTCTCAAGCCGATTTACGAATCCTTGTGGTACTTCGAACGCTTTGCCCTGCGTAGCGCTAATTTTTAACTCGGGGTTGTAGCGCCGAAACATGGTTCGGGTGAGGTCTTCCAACCCATTAAACACCGAGAGGACTACTACTAGTGCAGCAGTCCCTACACAAACCCCAACCATAGAAAGGTTGGTTAAAAACCGAATGAAATTTTTGCCTGAAAACACTCCTCCTTTTCGAGTGCTTTTTTGCCGCTTCGCTTTGAAGTAGCGGCGCGCAAAATACAGAGCCGTTTGCGTAGTATGGATAAATTGGGACATACGGTAAATATAATGCAGGATTTCTTTCTATCGAACCCTTTCGAAGAACAAACAAATTGCGTGATTTTAAAGTCATCCTTTAAGTAGAAAAAGGGTTTTTGCTAACTTTGTAGCATAGGCAACGTTCTAATACTACATTACAGCGTAGTACAGATGCTTTTCCTAGCCATGGTGCTTTGCTAATCACCCAAATTTATGCGAACGATTCTTCCATTATTTTTTGTTTTTTATGTGTGTGTGGGGGCATTGCACGCTCAAAGCTTTAAAAGCATCAACAAGAGCTTGGAGAAAAACTCATTTATTGAGGCGCGCGAAAAAATTGAAAAACGATTGGATAAAGAAAGCGCCTCAGTAGAGGCACTCTTCGCTTTTGGGATGTATTTCCGGCATGCAAACAATCGCACGTTTTATAATATAGATTCTGCTTATTGGTATTTTTCCTTGGCAGAAGAGGCAATCAGCTCAAAAGAGGCAAAAGAGCGTAAAAAATTAGCAAAAGAAGGCATTACCCGCGTAGTAGTTCAACAGCAAAAAAGGCTGATGGCTACCAAGAAGTTTGAGGAAGTCGCATCTCTAAACACGGAAAAACACTACCATGCCTATGCTTTGTTTTATCAAAATGAACCTGAGGCAACAATAGCTCAACAACGCCGCGATAGTATTGCCTACCATATAGCCAAGCAACAGGATACGGCAGAGGCCTATCAGCAATTCTTTACAAAATATCCCGAAGCTTCACAGGCTGAAGAAGCGCAAGTACGCTATCATTTTCGGATATATCGTAACAACACGCAAGAGAATACCCCTGAAAGTTACGCTGCTTTTATAGCGAAATACCCTGAGAGCCCCTACCGGGGTAGTGCTGAAAAAAATCTGTTCCGTTCTTTCATGCAAAAGCATAGTGTAGAACGCTATAAGGCGTTTATCCATCAATATCCTAACAGCTCATATTTGCCACAAGCGAAAGAGGCGTTATGGTATTTAGCCCAACAGCAAGACTCGCTATGGGCTACATGGCGCGATGGTTTCTTTCCAAAAAAGGAGCGATACACTACAAAAAAGGAGTTCACAATACCCTATTACACATTTTTTAATGTGAAAGATAAAGCCTATGGCTTTATGAGCGAGCAAGGTAATGCTTACCTTGCTGCGCAATTCGACTCAGTACCCTCGGGGTATCGTTGCCAAGCCCTTCCCACCGATGTTATTGTTGCATTTAAAGATGGAAAAGCCGGAGCATTTCATCGAAATGGAGAACAATTCATCCCTTATTTTTACGATGACATTGTTCCATTTTCACCAGGAGTAGCCTTAGTAGCAAAAGAAGGTAAATATGGGCTTCAACATTATTCTGGCTTTCAGATGCTTCCCTGTGAGTATGCTGAACTAAAACTATTGCAAAACCATTGGGTTCGATTTAGGGCTACTGAAGGAACGTATGGAGTCCTCTCTTTTTACGGAGACACCCTAGTGCCGCCTTATTTCCAAGAGATTTATGAAGGAGTAGGACAGCTCATTATTACCACTATGGACGATGAACAATTCGGAGTGCTTTCTCTGAACGATTTGGATGCCTTACCTTCCTCAGAGAGTGGTGCACAACCCTTCGCACTGTACGACGACTACGAAATAACCCCCTCTAACTTTTTGATGGTGCGCAAGGGAAACCAATATGAGGTGTTTGATTCCAACGGGAACCGCCTGTTTGCAGAACTTTTTGATGAAGTATGGGAAACGTATTGGGGATGGGTAGTTCAAAAGGAAAACACGTATGCAATCTATAATACAGCGGGCAAGCGGATTTCCCCATTGAATTATGCCAATGTAATTGCAGGCAGAAACGAGTATGGCATAAAAACCGGCGGGAAATGGGGAGTACTTACCCCTCAGGGTGCGTTGCTTATACAACCTGTGTACGATACGCTGTACTTTCTAGGCGATGCAGGGATTATTTTAGAGCGCGAAGGAAGAAAGGTTGGGTATTTTTATACGGCAGAAATGATTGATTTTAGTGAGTACGAAAACGTATCCATTCAGACCGTTGAAAATGAACAGGGAATTCTTAAAAGCTTTATTGTTACAACCAATCGGCAGGGTAAAAAGGGGGTATTACGTACCGACGGAACCCCAGTGCTGCGCAATCGGTTCGAGGCTATAAACGTAAAATCTCAAAATGCCATCATAGTAGAAGCACGAGGAAAAAAAGGCTTGTACAATTGGAAAGGCGAACGCCTTACCACGCTTAGTTACGATGGAATCTTAAACCGAGGGAACACCTTGTTTT
This sequence comes from uncultured Roseobacteraceae bacterium, assembly GCA_964394585.1. Taxonomy (GTDB): domain Bacteria; phylum Bacteroidota; class Bacteroidia; order Cytophagales; family Flammeovirgaceae; genus CAYUJH01. Next base: position 30,972 of record CAYMYI010000030.1, on the reverse strand, counting down.
CTCTGTTACGCAATCAAAAATTTGGCGTGTACATTTCGGCAACTCGTTCTATTGTAGAGCCACAGTACGATGCGATTTTACAGCCCTATGGTTCAACGGATTCTATTTTTATCGCAAAGAATGAAAAATATGGGCTCATCAACAGTAAAAACGAAGAGCTTACCGGTTTTCTCTTCGATGCCCTACACTTTTGGTCGCCCACGGTGCTGTTAGGCAAAAAAGAGAACCGCTGGTACCTCTACGACTTTTTAAACCAGCGATACCTACCCGAAGAAATTTTTGACACCTTCGATTTTATTCGAAACGATGAAGAAGAAATCATAATTCGAACCTTCAAGAGCACCGGCTTCGGCTTGTTAAGCAACCAAAAAGGACGCATCATCGCCGATGAATATACGGGAATCCTCAACTTAGGAACCCCCGAAAATCCTTTATATTTCCTAGAAAAGACGGTGTCGAAGTCAAATTATTACATCATTTTGTATGTTGATAAAAACGGAAATGTGATTAAAGAACAGATGTTATCCTTAGAAGATTATGAAAAAATTAGTTGCCAAAACTAAAGTGCCTACCCCCAAAAAAGAAGTAACCCAAAAAGGAGCTGAAGCCCCTCAAGAAACCGATGCCCCGAATGTTTCTGCCGAAGCCTATCCTGAGTTTGATCAAATCCCAGAAAACCATTTTAAAAAAGTATTAGGGTGTGGAGGGTAAAAGGCTTAACAATTCTTTGATAGCCCTGCGCCAACACCTAGCAAGGCATTTCGTACATTGTAAGTTGGAAATTATAGGTTACTTTTTTACACAATACGCTTAATTTTGCGTTATCACATTTAGAATCAGATGAATACCTCACTATCACTATATCGCTCGCTTGCTGCGCTTTGGCTGAGTTTGGTGGTTTCTTTAGGAACGCACCATGCCTATGCCGATAGTGATAAGGAGTTTATGTTATCTGTACTATTTACCGATAGCAAAACAGCATTGCCTCTCTCCGAAGTAGAAGTAACGATTACCAACTTACGAACCAACAATACAACTACCACACTAACCGGTGCGGCTGGTTCACTCACTCTGATGCTCCGCGATGAAGCTGTGTTTGCCATAACTGGGAGAAAAGCCGACTATTTTTTTTCCGGAACTCATACCGTTTCTACGATAGGCAGGGCTTCCTCAAGCCGAATAGAAGTCGCCTTGGCAATGCGCCAAATTATTATAGGAGAACGCTATGCCATGCCCGAAGTTGAATTTAAAGTGAATAGCGCTGAACTAACCAATGCTTCTGAAAATGTACTTACAGAGCTTGCTCAAATGATGCGCGAACATCCCTCATTACAAATTGAAGTAGGCTGCCATACCGATGCCCGTGGCGATGACTCTTATAACTTGCATCTTTCTCAGCAACGTGCAGAAACGATTGTGAAGTACCTGTCTGACTTGGGCATAGCATCTGCAAGGCTTTCACCAAAAGGGTATGGGGAAACTGTATTACTTAACCAATGCGGTAATGGTGTACAGTGTAGCAGTTCGGCACACTTGCAAAACAGAAGAGTTGAGTTTCAGATTCTTTCGGCACACTTCTAGCTGCGCAAGCGTAAAGCACATAATTTTAAATTCATGTTTTAAGTTGTAGATGTCTAAGCAAGGCAAATACAAGTTGCAAAAGATCGCCACAATGCGAAAGGGTTGGCTGCACATACTGTTTATATTGGCGCTATCGGGCGTAGGGCATCTTTTCGCTCAGTCGTCCGGTGTGAAATACCAAGTGCAGGGGGTTGTGTTTAACGCAAAAAACCAAAAGCCTATCAAAGAAGCCCACATCCATGTTTTTGCCATAGCCAGCACCAACGCTCCTTTAACCGGACTGCCCAGAAGCAGTTATCAAACAAATGAAGAAGGAGCGTTTTATTTTACATTACAAGCTAATGAAGAATACTTAATTTTAGTGTATGCCACAGGGTATATTTCGCAGCAGTATACTATGGGCAAACAAACTGTGGACGATGGCGAAAAAATTTCTATTGAAATTCCGTTGCGTGTAGGCGATGCTTCACCATTGCAGACTTTGGTGTTGGATAAAAATACGCAACAGAAACTCTCAGGGGTCGAAGTAACGCTCTGTGCAAAGAGTAAGAAAAATGGCGCCTTACAGCGTATTTTGTATACTACAGATGAAAATGGCTCTTTTTTTTACCCTACGCAGTTAGCTTCTACATTTGAAGTAACCCTTGCCAAAGACCAATACTTTAGCCAAAGCTTTACTGTGCGTATCGGAAATCGAAATCCACCGACTACGTCTGTTCTAGAGAAAATAGAACCCGGTGCACAAATCCGTTTAGACACCTTTTTTTTTAGTGTAAATAGCGATGACCTCGTGGTGGAAAATACACAAGCATTACAAAACGTAGTTACGCTCTTACAAAATAACCCAACGCTAGTGGTAGAAATTGGCTGCCATTCGGATGCACGCGGCGATGATGACTATAACTTAAGCCTCTCGCAAAAACGCGCCGATGCAATTGTAAATTACTTAGCCGCGCAAGGGATTGATTTAGATCGCCTTGTGGCGAAAGGTTATGGAGAAACGCAAATTCTTAACGAATGCGTAAATGGAGTGAAATGCGCTAACGAAAAGCACGAAGAAAATAGGCGAATTGTGATGACCATCGTCGGGACGATTGAATAGAATCTACTTTTTAGGGTGCAACTGCTGAAAAAGTAGCCCCAAAAGAATGACCGGTAAGCAGCCTATTACATTGTACCATAAAAAAGGAATATCAGTAAATATAAAGCAGTAGATTACAATACACTCTGCCACTATAGCTGCATAAAAAACCGCCCTTCCCCCTACACGTTTGAAAAAAAACGCGACCATAAAAATACCCAATACGGTACCATATGCTAACGATCCCAAAATATTTACCGCTTGGATAAGGTTTTCGAGTCTATCAGCAAATTGTGCAAACCCAATCGCAAATAGCCCCCACCCTAAGGTAAGCATGCGCGAGGCAAACAGATAATGTTGCCGCGAGCCATCTGTTTTGATAAGTCGCTTGTACACATCGATTAAACTTGTGGTAGCCAGCGCATTTAATTCCGAAGAGGCGGAAGACATCGCTGCGGAAAGAATTACGGCTATCAGCAACCCTACAATGCCTGCTGGCAAATAATTTATTACAAAAGTGATAAATACATAATCGCGATCTTTTGCAAGAGCTGTTTTCACTTCTGCATCCGAAACTTCAATGCCTTCTGCTTGCTTAATGAGCTTCACCGCTTCGGTACGAAGGGCAGTTTCTTGGGCTTGTAACTCCGATAACGACGTTCGCGCTGTTTCAACGGCTTGGGCATCTTCTTGCTCCAAAGCAGTTACCAAACGTTCAATCGTTTGCCTTTTCTCTACAAAGTTTGCTTGGTAGGCAGTTTCTACCGAGCGGAAGGCTGCGGCTTGCTCACTTTGGTATACACTTTCTTTTTCAGCAGTATTAAAATAAATAGGAGGTTGCTCAAACTGATAAAACACAAACAATAATACCCCCACAAAAAGGACTAAAAACTGCATGGGGACTTTGATTACCCCGTTGAGGACTAGCCCTAATCTACTTTGTGCAATAGAGCGCCCCCCCAAATAGCGTTGTACTTGCGATTGGTCTGTCCCGAAATAAGCCAGAAAAAGGAAAACCCCACCGAGCAACCCAGACCACACATTGTAGCGGCTAGTGAAATCAAAATTGAAGTCGATCACATCAAGACGATCCATTTTGCCGGCGATGTGTAAGGCTTTATCCATCGTAACTTCTTCGGGGAACGCATTGAAAAGCATTACTCCGGCGATGACCATCCCTAACAGAATCACAAACATTTGTTGTTTTTGGGTATAACTCACAGCTTTGGTGCCGCCTGCCACTGTGTAGAACACTACTACAAGCCCGATGATAATGCTCATCGTAGAGGTTTCCCAACCAAGTACTTTAGAAAGAATGATAGCAGGCGCATAAATCGTAAGTCCTGCGGCAAGGCTACGTTGCGTAAGAAACAAAAAAGCACCGAGGGCACGCGTTCGTAAATCGAAACGGTTTTCGAGGTACTCGTAGGCAGTATACACATTTAGTTTGTGATATAGCGGCACGGCTACCGCCGAGAGTACAATCATGGCAAGAGGAAGCCCAAAGTAAAATTGCACGAAGCGCATTCCATCGCCATACGCTTGCCCGGGTGTAGAAAGAAAGGTAATGGCACTAGCTTGCGTAGCCATAATAGACAATCCAATGGTAAACCACCGCAGCTCTTTATTGGAAAGTAAATAGGCTTTGATGTCTTTACTACCGCGACTTTTCCACACCCCATACGCCACAATCAAAATTTGAGTAGCAACAAGGACGACCCAATCGAGTGTTTTCATGCAAATGCTATTGTGAACCAGTAGAACAAACCAATGAGAACGAAAAGCTCTATGAGCAAGAGCCAGTACACTTGTTTCCAATTGCTGAATACCGATGGAAGCCCTGCGTTGTCATCTTCTTCGGAAGGAGAAGGAATGTGTGTGTTTTCTTCGTTCGCCATGAAACTAAGTGCATTTTATGTTGCCGATTATAAAAGAAAATAAGCGGTTAGCCATAGTGCTTGCGCATGCAGCCTATGGTTTAACACCCCCTTAACAGGAGGAGTCTTAAGGTTTTCCTCAAAAAACAACGGGTAAGGGTAGTCGGTTTTGCAAACAAGCTTAGTATATTTTCACTAGAATTAATCAACTTCCCAGCTATTATGCGATACTTACTTCTGTTATTTTATTTTTTTTTACTAATTCCGGAGTGGACTGTTGCCCAACGCGATAGTGTCGCCTCGAAAATGGTAGAATTCCCCATAGAACCTAATTTAGGTAATAATTTTCGCTTGTTTCCTCTGGGCGAAAAAGGCGCTGTTTTGATGCTCAAAAGTTCGAAAATCGAAAAAGGAAAAATCGATTTCATATTCTCGTTGCTCGATACCAACCTAAAACCCCAATGGCAAAGAGCATTTCCACTCAAATTTACCACGATGGTAGTTGCCCATGTAGTTACCCAAGAAAGTTTATACCTACTGGTTTCTCCAAGAGAGGGCACGTATGAGATTCTCCACCTGAACTTTGCCGAACAGAGCCTCACGAAAATCGACTATCAGAATATCAAAGATTACTTCATTACGAAATTTTCCGTAGCCGGCGATTTGTTTTTCTTTGGAGGGACTATCAAAAACTATCCTGCCATTATTGCTTTCAATTACCGGACTGGGCGAAAAGTCATTCTATCATCGGTAAATCAGTTGAAGGCAGAACTGGTCGATTTAGAAGTAGACCCTAACGAAGAAGTCGTGAGCGTGGTTTTATTTCAAGATCGCCCAGCCAACCAACGAGGAGTGTACATAAACCGATACGACTTTAGCGGAAAGCTACTCACTAATTTTTTCTATAAAACAGAAGCAGGCTTTCGGTTTTTATCATACCGCGCCGTCATTTTGAACCCTGTTGAAACACTTTTTATCGGCACATTTGCATTGCGCGGGAGCGATCAATCGCATGGGTTATATAGCATGAAAGTGCGTGGCGAAGAAATTGTATTCTTAAAGCGCTATCCTTTTGTAGAAATGGAGCATTTTATGTATTTCCTCCCCGAAGGAAAGCAAGGGCGTATCAGGCGAAAAGCAGAGAAAAGAAGACGAAAGGGCAAAGACTTACACTTTCAGTTCCATACATTTCTGCAAAACCTTCAGTATACCTCGAACCGAATTATCGCTACGCTCGATGTATTCGAAACCATATTAGACCGAGGGCGTGCCATCAACTATGTGGACAATGGAGGCTCTTTTGTAGGCTATGGCTCACGAAACGACCCCTCTCTCGATCGGTTTGTGCGGAGCTTCTATAAATACGATGAGTTCACCCCGATGACAATCCCCCTTGAGCGCATCAACCCAAATAAGCCATTCCCTACAGAGTTTGAGTACCTTTCTACCATCGCCTGCGCTTTTGATGGCGAAGGAGAACTACTTTGGGACAACAGCTTTTTGTACGATCGCGATATCAGCCATTTCATACCGATACACATGAGCCGTGTGTCGCCTACCATCATTCCCGATAGTTTGTTGATGGCACGTTTGTTCATTTCTGAAGAAGAACAAGAAATGTTTCAGTACAAAATTACGAGTCCTCAAACCTATACCGATAGCGCACACACCCTCAAACTTCCTCAAAATACAGCAACTCAAGAAGAAATTAAAGCACGGGTAGACAGTCTGCAAAAAGCAGGAAATACCAAAGTAACGATTGAAACGTTTTCAGAAGAACCAGCCATTCAATCGTATGAATACGGCGGGTTTGTACACTGGTATGGCAACCACTTTCTGGCTACCGGGCTCAAAGAGTTACAGTTTAACACAGGTATAAGGCGTCAGGTCTATTTCATCCGAAAAATCACATATTTGCCCAAGAAGAAATAATTGTATAAAAACCCCTAAAACTTGCGTTGCGTCTAAGAATAAGAGTAAATTTACCCCTGATTTTACACCCTGTTTTTCAGAGTGGAATTTCGAAAAAAAACCTTACCTAAATGCATATCTTCAGATTAAAGCGCGGGCTTTCATCTAAAGCATGCAACACCAATAATTTTTTATTTTTCTGAACACAACAAAATAAACACACGGATTATGGCATACTTGGAACCCGCTCCCATAAAAGACAAGGAGAACCCCTTTGAGTCGATGATGTCGCGCTTCCACATTGCAGCGCAAAAACTTGGGCTTGATGACGAAACCTACGAAGTGCTCAAATCGCCGAGGAAGCAAGTGATTGTTTCGCTCCCCATCACGATGGACGACGGCACAAAAAAAGTATTTGAAGGCTATCGGGTGATTCACTCCGATACGTTAGGCCCTTCGAAAGGGGGGATCCGGTACGACCCCGAAGTAAACATCGATGAGGTGAAAGCCTTAGCTGCCTGGATGACATGGAAATGTGCCGTAGTAGATATCCCCTACGGAGGTGCTAAAGGAGGTATTACTTGCCAGCCCCGCGATATGTCGCGTGGCGAATTAGAACGCTTAACCCGCGCCTACACCGTAGCCATGTACGAAGTTTTTGGCCCTGACGAAGATATCCCCGCACCAGATATGGGAACCGGCCCTCAAGAAATGGCGTGGATCATGGACGAATACTCCAAAGCACACGGAAAAACTGTAAATGCAGTAGTAACCGGCAAACCCCTAGTATTAGGAGGCTCGCTCGGCAGGGTGGAAGCTACCGGCCGCGGGGTGATGGTCTCTACCTTAGTGGCTCTTGAAAAGTTACGGATTAACCCAATCCATGCTACTTGTGCCATTCAGGGTTTTGGAAACGTAGGAAGCCATGCTGCCATTTTGCTAGAAGAACGTGGGCTTAAAATTTTAGGCATTAGCGACCATACCGGCGCTTATTGGAACGACAACGGAATTGACATCGAACGCGCCATCCGCTACCGTACCGATAATAACAATACCCTCGAAGGATTTGATGGTGGCGAGAAAATCAGCAACGATGAACTACTTGTTGCCAACGTGGATGTACTTGTACCAGCGGCTAAAGAAGATGTCATAACCATCGAAAATGCGTCGGATATCCAAGCAAAATTAATTGTAGAAGGAGCCAACGGTCCTACCTCGGCTCGAGCCGATAAAATCATTCATGAAAAAGGAGTGTGGGTAGTACCCGATATCTTGGCAAATGCTGGTGGAGTCACCGTTTCCTACTTCGAATGGGTACAAAACCGTTTAGGGTACAAATGGACGCAAGAGCGGGTGCACCGCCGTAGCGATCGCATTATGAAAGAAGCCTTTGAAAAAGTTTACCAAACCTCGGAAAAGTACGATGTTTCCATGCGGATTGCTTCGTATATGGTAGCTATCCAAAAAGTAGCTGATACCTATAAACTTCGCGGAGGGTACTAATTGGTTTTCGTCCAATGCCCTTACTAAAAGCTGAGAAGAGGTTTCTGCCCATGCAACGCTGAAACTTCTTCTTGGCTTTTTTATTTTTGTACACATCATTCAAACCTTGATATATCATGACCATCCACCACGAAGGATACCGAATCCTGATTGTTACGTTTGCACTTCTGGTTACCCTAAATGCAGCCGTTTTGTATTTTTTCCCTACCATGTCCTATGTACATTATGGGGTAGCAGGGGCTAGCTTTATTTTCTTCCTACTAATTCTGCAGTTTTTCCGCAGCCCTTCGATTACGGTACTACAAGATGCTACCAAAGTGCTCGCCCCCGCCGATGGAAAAGTAGTGGTGATTGAAGAGACGGTAGAACAAGAATATTTCAAAGCACCTCGCCGGCAAGTTTCCATTTTCATGTCGCCGCTTAATGTGCATATCAACCGCAATCCGGTATCGGGGGTAGTGCAATATGTGAAATATCATGCGGGAAAATATCTCGTGGCTTGGCACCCCAAATCGAGTACCGAAAACGAACGAACAACGATTGTGGTGAAAAACGAACAAGGTATTGAGTTGCTGTTTCGGCAAATTGCCGGTGCGATGGCGAAGCGCATCAAATGGTATGTGAAAGAACAACAGCTTGTAGAACAAGGGGAAGAATTTGGTTTTATCAAGTTTGGTTCGCGCGTCGATGTGTTTCTGCCGCTCGATGCCGAAATAAACGTGGTACTTAACCAAAAAACTACGGCAGGTAAAACCGTAATTGCTACCCTGCCTTCAAAGTAGCCCCCCCGATTTTGTCTCCATCAAATCGGCGACGGTTTTTGCCCCTCGCACTTCGGCTTTGTGGATGAGTTTGAGCAATAGCTGTGCAGTGATGAACGCATCGCCGGCAGCGTTGTGGCGGTCGTCGGGCGAAATGCGGTAACGTTCGCAAAGGGCATCGAGCGTATAATTTTTCCCAACAACGGGGGCTGCGTGGCTAGGAGGGTGCTCAAGCCGAATGGCAAGTTGCCCAGTATCCACATAGGGGTTGTACAATTTTACGCCATACAAATCTTTCATTTTTTGCGAAACCATGCTGATGTCGTAATGGACATGATGCCCCACCAGTATTTTCCCAGTGGCAAGTTCTACAAACTGGGCAAGGGCATCTGCTAAGGCGCCTGCATCGAGCGAATGTTTGGGCAATATTTCATGGATTTCCACATGTTCTGTTTTCTCGGTTTCCGGTGCGGCGGCAAGTACTTCTAAGGCTTCATCTAGTAAGATGACGTTGTCGCGCACGGTGATAGCACCTATCGAAAGAATATGATCTTTCTTGATGGTAAAGCCCGAGGTTTCGGTATCGAATACAAGAAAAGACGCCGCTCGAATCGGTTGCTTCAGCAAGGCACCTTTCCCCGGTTTAGCCGCTAGATAGCGTTGCAACCATGTGGGCTGTGCCTGTTGAGCCTTCGGTTTTGCAAACCACCATGCCATGAGGTACTAGTTTCTGAGGTAATCGAGTCGGAACCGCGTATTGATAAGCTGCTGTAGCTTCCCAATCAGCTTAAATGTTTGCCGCAAATTGCGCTGTTGCCACCGCGAAAGAGAATCTAGCTCAATGTATCGCCCTGAGTCGTGATGTGCTAGCCCAGAAAGAGTTCGTATTTTCAGCAGCCACCCTACGGCTTCTTTGGCTTCTTCAAACAGTGCCCGATTTTTAGGTTCTTGTTCGCTTAGCCATGTAAAACGCTCCATCGTATTGGTAGGTAATGCGTCGCGTTTGCTATAGATGAGTGCGCGGGCAGCATCGGTAAGGGGCATCAAAGCACGCGCTTTTAAATCGAACCGGTCTTTGTGTTCCCCGTTTTTCTCTACAATAATATTACGGAATAACCCTTGAGGCGGAGGGTTTTGCAAAGCATTGGCCGCTAAATGATGAATGAACAACTTCTGTTGTTCCATCTCTTCAAAAATGAACTGTTGTAGAGAGTGCATTAGGGTTTCATCGCCGTAAACAATGCGTGCGTCAAAAAAAATTGTGCTGTGCATGATTTCCTTGGGCGAAGGCGTATGAATCCAGTGTGCGTAGTGTGCCTTCCAACCGCTTACAGTGGTGTTCCAGGCAGGGTTGCTCGCCATAATTTCGGCAGGGCATTGCTCAAACCCCACTTCGGTAAGGTAGGCACAAACTTTTTCGCCAAAGGCGAGAAATACGTCCTGAAAAGACGCCCCTTCATCGGCGTAAACCAGGGCATTGTCTTGGTCGGTGCGTAGCATTTGTTCTTTCCGCCCTTCACTGCCTAGGCTAATCCACCCAAAAGGAATATGAGTGGGGAAGTTTTCCATTTCCGCTAATGAAATTTGAATGATACGCTTGATGAGGGCATCGTTAATTTCGGTGATAATGCCTGAAATAAATGGCGTGGCAACATCGAGCTGGAAATACTCTTTCAGAGCGCCATCGGCACTATCGCGCAGTTCTTTCAGTTCGGCAATGCTCGAAGCCCGCGTCATGCGGTTGAGTAGGTGGATGGGGTGGTTCGTACTCAGTTGGATGATTTCTTCTTTGGTGATGAACCCCTCAAATGGCGAATTGGGCGTTCCATCTGCCGTAATGCACAGATGGTGCATGTTGTAGTGCATCATGGTGAGTTGTGCGTCGGAGAAGGTAACCTCGGGGGAAAGCGTAATCACCGGCCACGACATAATGTCGGTTACGGGGGCTTCTAGCCCAACATTGCCCGTAGCCACCTTTCGGCGTAAATCGCTATCGGTAATAATGCCCACCGGGTGGTGCTGCAAATTGGTAATGACGAGCGCCGTTCGGTTGGCTTCGGTCATCACCGTGGCGGCTTCGCGAATGGTCAGCACTGAGGTACCTGCTACATGATTTCGCTTTTCGGAAGGGAGCAAGTCTTTAATGCGAAACAAGTGAAAGGAAGTCTGTGGGAATTCGGCAGTATTGCCTTCTTGGGCTACTTCGTTCACAAAGAGGTTCTTTACCGACGACTCCCGCGAAAACTTTTTCCCAAAGAAAAAGGCAACGCCAGGCTGGCTTAACCAATCTTCTAGCTGAGAGGTAAACGGGAACGCATACACGAGCGTATCTTCTACGGCTTGCACTTGATTGTACTGCGGAGTTTCTTCAAACAGAAAATCGGTGGTGAGTAAATCGCCTTCGCTGTACCACTCATGTGCCTCTTCTTGTGTGGAGGCAAAAGCATGGAGTAATCCTTCTTTAATCAGAATAAGGTGTTCTTCTAAGAAAGGAACATCCTCGGTTAAATACTCATTCTTTTTGAAAAAACGTACGCGCGCCCGGCGTGTAACCGTTTCAAAAAAATCGGTTTCCAACAAATTGAAGGGTGGAAACCGATGGGCAAACTCCATCACTCGATGGTTGATTGTGGGGGAAGTCATACGTAGTTAGTTTAAAAAATGGGAAGTCCGTTAATTACCATTAGAATAAAGTTAACCAATTCGTAACGATTTGAAAAAAGATGAAATGATTTCTTCCAGACTCCTTGTGGATCACGATAGGGGTACATTTTGGCTCGATGCCAACTACATACTTCACGAAAAGGCTTCAAAGCGGCAGTTTTTGTGACTTGCATCATTTTAAATAAGGGATGGAATGGCTAGGTTGGAGTTTTTACCTTTTAAATCTGCAATGCTTATGAAGTTTTCAAAAATTATTGTCCCGTTTGATTTTACCAAAGCCTCGTTCAACTCTTTAGAAATTGCCGCACAACTTGCTGAAAAAGATAAGGCAACTGTTTCGGTGATTTACGTAGTAGATATTCCCGTAGGAGGAAGCCTTGCTACCGATAGCATGGCCGGCAGCTTGGTGGGGATTGGCAAGTTTATCGATCATCCCCATGACGAGAAGGAGGAAATAGGAGCTATGTTGCTGCATATGGTGCCTAAAGTACGGGAGCGCTACGAAACACTGAAAGAGAAATACGCCCACACCAACTTCGAAGAGCACGTAAAACCAGATTCGTACCAACGGCATCTTTACAAATTTATCACCAATGAAAAAGCAGATTTGACTGTTTTGAAAACGAGTGAGTCGTCAGACGTGGGGCATTCAAAAGCCGCAGAGATTATTCGCCATTCGCCCAACCCTGTGATGACAATCCATGGGCAAACTGCAGATTTCCAGCCTAAAAACATTGTGTTTGAGTCGGATTTTGAGAATGTAACCGCTCAGCAAATTGCCTACTTAAAACATTTTCAGGAGTTGTATAATGCCAAAGTTCATTTACTGAAGGTAATTACCCCTAGCCTGTTTTCTTTCACGAAAGATGTGTACCCGGCAATGGAACAGTTTGCGCAAAAAGCTGCGCTGAGCAACTTGGAGTACCACATCGTGAACGCCCACAGCATGGAAGAAGGCGTGTTAGATTTTACCCATCTTCAAGAAGCCGAACTGATTATCAAAACTAACCACGCCCATTCGCAGCTAACCAAGTGGCTGTACGGCAGTGCGATTGAATCGTTAGCCATCCACGCCGATGTGCCCATCCTTACCCTCTAAATCGGTGCAAGAACATGGCGGTGGAGTAGCCGATTGATGGCTGCTCCGGTGGAGGCACATGCAAGCGTACTTCTTTTGCATGTTCCTCTCATTTTTGTATCAATAAATTGGCATAAGTCTTAAATTAGCCCCGAATCAACGAGAATTGTGCTATCATGCTAGAACTGAATTACATCCGCGACCATAAAGAAAAAGTAATCGAACGGTTACACATTAAGCAGTTGCAAAATGCCGAGGCTCTTATTGAAGAAGTCTTAGCAACCGACCAACAGCGTCGCTCTTTGCAAACCGAGCGCGACCAAGTACTCGCCGAAGCCAACAGCACGGCGAAAAACATCGGTCAGCTCATGAAAGCTGGGCAAAAAAACGAAGCAGAAGCGGCTAAAGCCAGTGCTGCCACCTTGAAAACGCGTTCCAAAGAGCTTAGCGACGAGGTAAGCGCACTAGAGGAAAAACTTACCGAGCTACTCTACCAAATCCCGAACTTGCCGCACGAAAGCGTGCCACCAGGCAATACTCCGGAAGACAACGTTGTAGTCCGCGAGTTCGGCGAAATCCCTTCGTTTGCCTTCACCCCCCAACCCCACTGGGAACTAGCCGCCAAGTACGATCTTATCGACTTCGAGCTGGGAAACAAAGTAACCGGGGCTGGCTTTCCCTTTTACAAAGGCAAAGGGGCACGTTTGCAACGCGCAATGATTAATTTCTTCTTAGAAGAAGCCATTGCAGCAGGCTACCACGAAATCCAAGCGCCTCTTATGGTCAACGAAGCCTCTGGGTACGGCACCGGGCAATTACCCGATAAAGAAGGGCAGATGTACCAGTTACAAACCCCCAACTACTACCTTATTCCTACGGCAGAAGTCCCCCTCACCAACATGTTCCGCGATGAAATTTTGGACGCCAGCCGGCTGCCGCTCAAACTAGCAGGGTACACCCCTTGCTTCCGAATGGAAGCAGGCTCTTGGGGGGCACACGTACGCGGCTTAAACCGCTTACACCAATTCGATAAAGTCGAAATTGTACAAATATGCCTTCCCGAAAATTCGTACGAAGTACTCGAAGAAATGTGTAACCACGTGCAAGGCTTACTCGAAAAGTTAGCACTTCCCTATCGCAAGCTTTTGCTCTGTGGTGGCGATATTAGCTTTAATGCCGCCCTTTGCTTCGATATGGAAGTGTACTCGGCAGCTCAAGAGCGTTGGCTCGAAGTAAGTTCGGTGAGCAACTTTGAAAGTTTCCAGGCGAACCGCCTCAAGCTACGCTACCGCGAAGCCGGCGATAAGAAAACCAAATTGGCACACACGCTCAACGGAAGCGCTCTGGCTCTGCCCCGAATTTTGGCGGCTGTTTTGGAAAACAACCAAACCGAAGAAGGCATTCGAATCCCCGAAGTGTTGCAGCCCTACTGCGGATTTGATGTTATTGAGTAGCCATTCGCATACTTCAACCCTACAAAACCGCTCGCCTCCTTATTGCAGGAAGCAAAGAATCGTAACGAAAAAAATAAAAACAAAAAGTGTTTCCATATGTGAAACACTTTCACTTTTTACAACAACCGTTTCAATTTTGAAACGTTTTCACTAATCTTTATAATCGTTACAGGAGGTGTGGGTAAAATTTGCCGTTGTTTATTATTTTAGATTATAAACATCCATATCTCCGAAGAAATGCGCTACTCTTTATCTCTGATATTCCTCTTACTTTCTCTAGCTACCCATGCCCAGCACATTAGCTACCAACACTACACCCTAGAAGATGGGCTACCCGGACTGCAAATCACGGCTATGCTCCAAGCCCAAGATGGCAGGCTTTGGATTGGAACCAAAAGTGGACTTTCGGTTTTTGATGGGACGAGCTTTAAGAATTTTAGTGAAAAAGATGGATTGGGTTCCACAAAGATTAATGACATCGTTGAACTCAAGGGTAAAATCGTTGTATTAAGTAATGTAAGTATTGACATTATCAACGAAGGTAAACTTAATAGTTATGCTCTAAAAAAATATACTACAGGAAAGAATCAGGGTTTCAAAATACATAATACGCTTCTTTTTTTAGACGAGAACCTCAATACCGTCTTATTTTCTACAGTAAATCGAGAAGATATTTATAATGTACGCTTCAATCACTATTCGTTCAATGTAGAAAATAATGAAATTCAGCAATTATCCATTCCACCATACTATTTCATAGCGAAAACAAATGACGGAGAGTTACTGATGACCAATTACTCTGCAAAAAAAAAGAATGGACGTTGGGGTAGAACATCGTACCTCTATGATTTACAACATAATAAAATGGTGCAATTCGATTCGCTTATGAACATATATACTGAAATAGATAGTACGCTCTACTTAGGAATGCAATTACAAGATAAAAACAGGTACATTTATATGTATAAATACATAAATGACTCAATTAAAAACGAAATAAATCTTGGAGAGTTTAATGATTTTATAAGAACTAAACTTTTAAAAAACTGCTGGATATTCCTTTCTAACGGTGTCACCTCAAGGGTTGAACTGATTAGCAACGACCTTAAAACAAGAAAGCAATACGAATTTCCAAAAATTCAGGCACACGAAATTATCCAAGATATGGAAGGGAATATTTGGATAGGTAGTGAGACAGGACTATATAAAATCCCGAAAAATCCCTTTTACCATTTTGATGCTACCCATAACCTCCCCAAAGGAAATTTGTGGGCATTCCATAAGACTAATAACACCCTCCTTGTGTCTGCCTATGGTTCAGGAGTTTACATAGCAGACACCACTCAACAGCCTGTTCGTTTTAATAGAATTCCTGAAAAAGCTTTTCCACAAAACTGGCGTTACACAGGCTACTTTTACTTTGGCGTCAGAAAGTATGACAATGACAAACTAGTATTTCCCACAGGTTGGGGTTCGCTAGTTTATAAAGACGCTAAATGGAGTACATTAGAAAATCAAACACTGAGGAAAAACTATACAACAGCTTTATGTTCATATGTAGATGAAGAAAAAAAAGAGGTAGCGGAAGTGGGTTTAATGGGAATTAACTTTTTTGACTATGCACAAAACCTACAACTCAACGTCCCCAAATCGCGCTTTTGGAATAAGAATGTATTTGATATGGAACGCATCAATGAAGATACCTACTTTGTGGCTTTAGGCAGTCGGCAAGCGCTTTACAACCGTAAAACGGATGAAATTACCCCTCTGCATCTTACCTATCCCAATAACTCAAACGATACCCTTACTGTAGGCTTTATGACCTTAGCCAAAGACCCACAGGGTGGTATTTGGTGTGGGTCATTAGCAGGAGAAGCTGGTTTATATTTATATAAAGAGGGCACATTTAAAAAAGTAGCCGCTCATGTATTAGATGGAATTGTAGAAACAGTTGCTGTAGTAAATGAAGGTAGAATTTTGTTAGCCTCTTCTACGAATGAAGGCTTGCTCGCCATCCATTTAGAGCGTTTCTACCTATACCAAGCGGCGGAAGACAAAAGCAAAGTAGCGAATCCTTTTTATTGGTTCGATGATAGCAACGGGTTCACTTACAAACAAGAACCTCAGCAAAACTCCCTAGTCGCCGATGGAGAAAACCGAGTGATGTTTACTACGGGCGAGGCAAAGGCCTACTATTTTGATATTGATACTACCATTTTCAACATTCCTCAGCTTTCGCCTTATATCTATTCGGTAGAAGGATTTAACAGCGATTCGTTAACATGGACTACGCTTGCAGGGAGTTACCAAACAGGAGATACGCTCCGCTTTTCTACAGAAGAACGCGCCATTCGCTTTGAGCCGCATTGCATAACACACAATGCTCCCGAGCAAATTCGCTACGCCTACCGCCTAAAACAAGGAAATAGCTGGACTAACTGGAAAACAAGTGAGGAAACCAAACTGTTGGTTACCAACTTACGAGCGGGTTTCAATCAAGTAGAAGTGAAAGGATTTTACAAATTTCAAACACCTGCTATGCAGCCTTTAGCCAATCGTTTTGTGGTGTATGTGCAACCGCTTTGGTTTGAAACCGCTTGGGGGAAGGGCGCCCTTGGAATGCTTACGTTGCTTACGTTATCGGCTGTGTTTTTTATGAGCGACCGCCGAAGAAAACGAAAAGAGCGCGAACGACAAGCAATGGAAAACTGGCGCATTAAGGCGGAACGTATGGAAGAAATTGAAGAACAACTGAGTACAATTAAACAACAAGAACAGGGAAGATTACAGTTACAAGAAGAACTGAACCAATACAACGAAGAGTTACAGGCAACCGCCGAACAAATAAGAGAGTGGGATATTGCCATAAAAGAAGGAAGAGTGCCCGAAACATCGCTAGAAGTTTTGCAAAAATACAAGAACCTTCCTGATTACAACCAGGTAATGGGTATTGTAAAAATGGCAGGAAAGCTCACCGAACAACTATCAGCGCAAATAAAAAGCGATAAAAAGCGGCGCGAAGAACTAGAAATTGCCCAGATTAAGCTAGTTGCCGAAGACGGCCCTTCAGAACTCAAGCGCATTTTTATGGAGCAACATCCCGGTGTGTTCCAACGGCTGCAAAAGCAGTATCCATACCTTACCCAACGGGAAACCGAGTTATTTATGCTTATACGTTTGGGAAAAAATAATGCAGAAATTGCCGAAAGCATGGGCATCGAGAGGGAGTCCGTAAAAACCAGCCGCAAGCGTTTAAAGAAAAAGCTCCAACTCTCTACTGAAATTGATTTAACTACGTGGGTTATGGAATTTTAGAATTTTATGGCAGAAAAATACCAAGACAAATATCGCATCCCTTCCGCACGTTTACCCCATTGGGACTATGGGAGCAATGGAGCCTATTTCATAACTATTTGCACCAAAAACAGGAAGCACGATTTTGGGGAAATTAAAAAAGGCACCATGCACCTTTCTAAGATTGGTATTTTAGCAGAGCTATTTTGGCATCAAATCCCCCAACATACCCCCAATGTTGAATTAGGGGCGTATGTGGTGATGCCCAATCATATCCACGGAATTATCATTATTGATAAACCTGACATCAACGTAGATGTAGAGACGAGGGTAGAGGCGAGATATATCTCGCCTCTACCCACCCCCACCGCACCATTAAACCCCGATAAAAACCAAAAAATGGCAGCCATATCGCCCAAACCCCATTCAATTCCCACCATTGTAGGTTCATACAAGGCGGCGGTAACGCGACATGCCAACCGATTGGGTTTAAATTTTATAGGTTGGCAACCCCGGTATTACGATCATATCATCCGCAACGAT
The DNA here is from genome assembly GCA_964394585.1 of uncultured Roseobacteraceae bacterium. GTDB lineage: Bacteria > Bacteroidota > Bacteroidia > Cytophagales > Flammeovirgaceae > CAYUJH01. The sequence goes on along the minus strand of CAYMYI010000030.1, from coordinate 13,225 downwards.
AAATCATATACCAATATTCATAACTACATTGAGGCTAACCCTGCCAATTGGGCAAAGGATACATTTTATAAACCATGAATTTAAATTATTGTACAGACGGGATATATTTGGTGTACAGACGTGAAATATTTGGTGTACAGACGTGATATATCACGTCTCTAGGGTACACGGCCATTTTTTATGCAACCCCTTCATTTACAATCGAATAGAGGGTACCGCTTACGATGTACCCCAAAATGATCCCCCCCTTTTTTTCTACTTTTTATAAGGATTGCTCTTTTTTATAAAATCTTTGCGAGCAATGCCTAAAACGGTACGTGTTCACAACGGTAGTCAAAAAAAATATTGGTATCTCAGGGGATTCCCTTTGGGAATAACAAAGCAAACAAGAGTTTTTGACGGTATGCAAAGCAACGAATCTCTACCTATTATCTGGGACACTTGGAATCCGCAAGAACGGCAAATCGTCTTGCTGGTTTGTAAGGGTTGGAACAATACCGACATCGCCGATCAATTAAACGTAAGCGTGAAGCTGGTGGAACGAGTGTTGAGCCAATTGTACCGCAGGCACGCCTTGCAAAATCGGGCGCATTTGGCGGCTCATACTGCTGCGCGTTTGTGTGCTTTGGAGGCACTCGATTTAATTAGGGAAAACCCTACGGGAAATCAGGGGGATACTTACTTAACATATGTAAATTGAACTCCCTCATCTATTCAAGCCTAATTGCAAGCAAGTATAATCTGAAAAACTTTAAATAATGGATAGCACCTTTTTCCCCCCTTCTTTGAGGCGTTCCTGCAACTCAGGAGAAGCCACACCAAGTTTTCGTTCAAATCGCTCTATTGAAACGGAACAGGCGTGGAAACAGTCCGCAGAGAGGGTGTTGGTTAAGCCACCGGTTGGACTCGCGTCTTCTATAATCATTCATGGAGCTTCTCCCAACCCCACCATTGCGAGCAGCAGCAAGGGAGTTGCGAAAGGGAGCGAAGCAATCTGTACAATCGAAGCACAAAAAAACAAATCCTTTCAACCCCTACAACCTTTGCAAATAGTCAAAAAGAACATTCAATTCTGCATCAGTCAAGGTTTCCTTTTCCGATTTATCAAAAATGTTGGTCAGATACACTTTTTCTTCGACCACTTTCACATAAGTAATCATTCTAGCACCACCCGACTTACCCCTATTCTTCGATGAAATCGCCCACCGAATTTTATAAAAGCCACGTCCCAAGGGTACACCTTGTTGTGGATCTATGGCTAGTCGCTCAAAAAGAGCTTTCAAATCATACTTCAAAGAAGGGTATTTTTTGGCAAGCCGCTTGGTCTGTTGGTCGAAAATGGGAAGGGTTTCTACCTCATAACTCATTGAGCAATGCGTTTGCAGGGCGGCTTTTCAGCGTGCCTTCTTCTATAGATTTTAACTCACGAAAGGCTTGCTTGAGTTCTTCGAGCGACTTTGCTTTTTGGGGAGAAGCTGCAATGGCTTGTTCCAATTGCGAAGAAAGTTGCTCCCATTCTTCTAAAGGAACAAACACCCCTGTCGGTTCGCCCTTGCTATTATGGAGATATTGTATCGGCATGCTTAATTATTTAATGAATACTACTTACAAGTTAAAACAACTAATCCCATGAATATAGTTTACAGAAAAATACATCCCACACAGACGTTCAAACGTGCCAATGCCGCCGTACAGACGAGATATACCGTACAAACGAGATATATCTCGTCTGTACTGGTGATGATGTTCCTCTTTTTTGGGGAGGGGCAGGTTTCAGCGCAAGAAGTCCTCATTGAGGATTTTGAAAGCTATCCTGTAGGGAGCAACTTCAATGAAAAAACTAAATTTACCTATTCATAAAATATTCAGTTCTAAACAAATACGATGATGCAAAATTTTCAATATATCACCGCAAACCCTGAAATATTAGGAGGAAAACCTTGTGTAAAAGGGACTCGAATTAGCATAGCCTTAGTGCTTGAATGGTTGGCGAATGGGGCAAAACCTGAAGAAATTCAGGAAGAATACCCTAAAATTACACAAGCTGTAATGCTAGAAATTTTCCGCTATGCAGCAAAAAGCCTGAAGAATGAAATCGTACTAGACGCTGAAAAAGTTGCCTAGCTAATGAAATTGCAAGACTTTGCTTTTTTGGCAGATGAAAATATTCCCTCTCCTATTATAGCTTTTATGGAAAGTCAAGGGATAGATATTGTTTCTATCCAAAGTGAAAATTTGGAGGGAATTAGCGACCAAGAAGTATTGGCTAAGGCAACGATGCTACAACGAGTTGTACTCACGCAAGATAGCGATTTTGGTACGATGGTCTATCAAGAGAGTGTTGATTTTGTAGGGATTGTGTATTTGAAACCTGGTCATTTTAACGCTAACATTCATATTGAAACACTTACAAAACTATTACAGCAAAAGCTAAAAATAACACCGCCGTTTATCCTGATTGCAGAAAATAAAACGACAACGATTAAAATCAGATTAAGAAGTTTTTAAAATATATAAAACGATGCATATAGATTACCAAAAATCAAATCGTAACCCCAACCCCGCCATTGCGAGCAGCAGCAAGGAAACTGCGGAAGGGAGCGAAGCAATCTGTACAATCGAAGCACAAAAGCTACAGAACAACTTTCTTGCAAGTTGGAAGCAGATTGCCATTCCATGCGGCACCCGTTTTCTCTCCTCTCTATCCTACGCTAAAACCTTTGCAATGCCATTCAAACGCACCAATATCGTACAGACGAAATATATCTCGTCTGTACTGGTGATGATGCTCCTTTTTGGGGCAGGGCAACTCTCCGCTCAAGAAGTCCTGATTGAAGACTTTGAAAGCTATCCTGTAGGGAGCAACTTCAATGGTAATGGAGGATGGTACAATACATCTGCTTCTTGCTTTTCAGAAATAGCGGATGCAGGTCCTCCTTTTGGAAAAACAGCTAAGAGTAGGAGCTGTGCCTCTGGGAATAGTGCTTTTTTGGATTATACTTTTAATTTCACTATGAATAAAAATGTGTACTTCACACACCAAGGAAGAATTACAGCAGGTACTGGTAATAACTCAGGAAGCTCGGTTTACCTGATAGGTGGTTCTGAAGCTTTTGCTTATGGAATTAGTCATAATCCTTCGCTTAGCATAAATCACCAATTAGCAATTAGTAGGAGTAGCGGTTTAGGCTGGGTTTATGGAACTAGCCTTTCTCCGGATACGTGGTATGATATGAGATTAGAAATTGATTGGTCTTATGTAGCATTTGATGGAACATTCGGTATAGCTACCTTACAATATAAAGAAGTTACATCAGATACATGGCTTACTGACCCATTACTAACCAATATAGAATTACGAGTAGCTGATGTTACAGACTTTAATAGAATTTGGGCTAGAATTGATGGCTTAGGTAGTCGTTTAGGGGAAATCGACAACATCATTTATAATTATAGTTTATCTGTTCCTTCTTCTCTAAATGCTAATGCAACTGCAGCAAATCAGGTTAATCTATCTTGGACTGATAACTCTTTTGCAGAAACAGGCTATAAAATAGAACGCTCCGTAGGAGACAATACCAACTTCGTAGAAATTGGCACAGTTGGGGCAAACGTAACTACCTATACCGATAATACCGCAAGCCCTGCCACTACTTATTTTTATAGAGTTCGGGCATATAACGCCAATGGAGATTCGGATTATAGTAATGAGGCAAGTGCTATACCTCAAGATTTGAGTTGTCCATATTTTGAAGCTCCTATTCCTGGGGGAAATACAGGAAACCTCTTCCCATTTGGCTTTCCCGATTTTACAGGGGATGGACTGAAAGATATGCTGTTAATGGATAGAAACGGAGGAAATATGTTTGTCTATGAAAATACGGGGAGCACATACAACTTGGTAACTACCGTAAGTATGCCGGCTTATGCCAAGAACGAGTATAATGGCTTACATAGAGATGCAACCTCAACTTGGCAAGACTTTGATAATGATGGGGCAATAGATTTGTTAATCTCGTATGCCAACCACGGAACGTGTGGCAATAACGCAGTCCGCATCTATTGGGGGCAAACAACTGCGCCTTACTATTCTGCTACCGATTTTTACAACTTTCCGCTTTCAAGTCCTTACTGTGTAAATGCTAATGTAATTGATGCTAACAACGATGGTGTACCCGATGTATTTATTGAAAATGTTTTTACAGATTTAATGTATCGAAACAATGGCAGCCGAAGTTTTACTTCCGTTACAACCACACAAATACCAAGGGATTTTAGTCCCGTTTCTGGTGATTTTAATGGAGATGGTAATGTGGATTTTGTAGGAGATAAAAATGGTTGGGCTGATGGGCTTTGGGGAATTTATCACTATAAAGGTAATGGTACGGGTACATTTCTGACTCCTGTAATCGACCAAACTGCCATTCATCCCGACTATATTCAAAAAATACAGGCAAACCCGTTAGACGATGGTACACCTGATATTGTGTTTTCAACAAGAAATGACGGTACCAACCGTGCCAAACTTTATGTAGGCAAGTGGAATAATACTACTAATGTATTTGATTATTCTTCCTTTGAAACGGATCAGTTAACCCTACCCTATGAAATTATCGACTTTAACGGCGATGGTTACGATGATATTTTTATAACAGTACACACAGCTGCTGCAGATTATGGCACTAAAATTTGGTTAAATGACGGGCATGGAAATTTTGAAAGTTCGGTTTCGCTATTACACCAAAGTGGATTTCTACCAAGAGAGTTAGTACATTCTTCTGCTGAGAACCAATGGTTATTGGTCGGTTCATTTTATAATGGTTCGGCTTGGGAGAAGGTAATGGCTGTCGATATTTATACAGATAACCTCACTGCTGCGCCAACGGCTTTAGCGGCATCAGCTACTAGCCCTACCCAAGTAGATTTAAGTTGGGTAGACAATGCCTGTAATGAAACAGGCTTCAAAATAGAACGCTCTACAACCACCAACACCAACTTCATAGAAATAGCTACCGTGGGAGCAAACGTAACTACCTACACCGACAACACCGTAAGCCCTGCGACAACTTATTTTTACAGAGTTAGGGCATATAATGCCAATGGGGATTCGGATTATAGTAATGAGGTAGAGGTAAATACTTTAGATGCTGGCTTAGTAGCCTACTACCCCTTCAATGGCAATGCGAATGATGAAAGTGGGAATGGGAATAACGGAACAGTAAACGGAGCAACTTTAGCAGAAGATAGATGTGGAAATCCATTAAGTGCTTATAGTTTTGATGGCGTTGATGATTTTATTTCTATTTCAAGTTTTACTCTTTCTCTAGATTATTCGGTAAATCTATGGTACAACTTCGAAGAATATTTAGAGGCAGATTTTATTGGTAAAGGAGATTCTGACATAAATGGGTGGAAATTTTATCTGCCCAATGATGGAAATATTTTAAGATTTGTAGAACGTCCGTCTTTTACTCAAATTGATTATAACATATCTCAAGTAAATTCAGGTTGGCATATGTTATCATTCCGAGTAGTTAGTGGAGAGTGTTTTATGTACATTGATGGACAATTCATTACTCAAGGTACTTTATCATCTTTTGACCCTAATATCACGGGAGACCTAATGATAGGTTATGTTGATAACTATTATACTTTGGGTTCAATAGACGACATATCCATATACAACCGAATTTTATCTGAAGCTGAAATTCTTGCTTTGTATGAAGAAGACTTTGCCCCCTGTTTCCCTCCATCTGACCTCACAGCTTTTGCGACCAGTGAGGGAACAAATCTCACATGGCAAGATAATTCTTCTAACGAAACCCGTTTCGAAATCGAAAGAGCAACTTCAGGTGGTGATTTTGTTTCTGTGGGTTCTGTTGGTACAAATGAAACGAGTTATGTCGATACTTCGGCGGAAAGAGGTTTGCCTTTGCAATACCGAGTTCGAGCGTGTAATAGCAACGGTTGCAGCGGTTATAGTAATGTTGCCGAGGTGCGTTTACCTATACTTGCCATTAACAGCAATCCAACTTTAGAACAACAAGTCCTTCGAGGCAACAAAAACCACTTACTCCACGCATACGCCCTCTCTGCCATTGACCTAAGCACCTCTTTAAACGGCTTGCAAGTCCGAGTAGAAGGCACAGCGACCAATGCAGACTTAGAGCGTTACCAACTATGGATAGGCGATAACATCCAACAAAGAACCTTATTGGGTACTCTCGAAAACCTCGGTACAAATGTAGACCTTCTCTTTACCTTCCCCGCCCAAACCATCAATGCGGGGCAATCGGTTACGCTTTGGCTTACGGCAGATATTGCGCCCAATGCCGAGGAAGGTCGCTATCTGCAAACTGCCGCTATTCCTACTAACGCTAATTTTTCTTTTGTCAATGGCGCACCGCCTGTCTCTAATAACTTTCCGTTGGCAGAAGGCACACGGCAGACTATCTTAAAAGAAACTATCCCGCCTGTGCTGTCTTCGCCAAGCGATACGGTCTATTTTACCGAGGGGGCAGTGCCTATTTTATTGGCGCCAGTGCTTTCCCTCACCGATGCCAACGATAGCCTACTGGTAAAAGCATCCGTACAACTCACTACCAATTACACTGCCTCAGAAGACACCTTATTCTCAGAGAATAATCCTTCAGCCATTACAATCACTTTTAACGATAGTACCGGTACGCTATGGTTAGAGGGTATCGCTTCGGTAGAAGCATATCAAACCGCATTACAACTAGTACGTTACCAAAATAGCAACTACGGACTACCCAATTTCAGCCCGCGTAACCTTGCATTTACTGCTTACGACGACCGTTCTCAATCCAAGCCTTTAAACGTTGCGCTATTCCTCATTCGTACCACCAACACCGCACCCGAACTCCCCGAAGGTCTATCGGTTTCGCTTCCGCAACGCTTGGAAGATACCCAAGACTTGGTGGGTACTTCGGTGGGCAATTGGCTATCGGGTATTGAATCTTCCATTGTAGATGCCGATAGCACTGCAACAGACAGCTTATCTTTGGCTGTGTTTGCTAAAGACAATCCCGTTTCTGCCTTGGGTTACTGGCAAGTCGATATGGGCAATGGCTGGCAAAGCTTCTCTCTTTCAGAGCCTGATGCCTTGTTGCTTTCTCCCTCATCGAAACTGCGGTTTGTAGTTACCGAAAAGCACTTAAACGGCTTACTAAGCGATGCCATTAAAGTTCGGCTATGGGACGGTTCGCAAGGAACAGCAGGGCAAATTTTCGTAGCTCCTGCGGTAGGCGATACCACGGCATTTAGTAGCAATTTCTTAGGAATTGATGTCCCCATTGTTCCCGTAAACGACCCGCCTGAGTTTTTCTTGGCCAGCGACACCCTTCGTTTAGCAGAAGACTTTGAAGGAACGGTTTCCCTACCGTGGCAAATGGGCGATATCCCTGCCGATGAATTAGATGAAAATGTGGTGTACGAAGTCAAATCGCCCATATTTAATTGGGTAAATGTTACGCTCAATGCGGAAGAGAAGAAATTTCGTTTTAAAAATCTCCCCCACGCGTATGGTGGAGGTTGGTTGGTGCTAGAGGCTAACGATCAGCAGTCACAGTTCAATTTACACCGTGATTCGGTTTGGGTAGAAGTGCGTTCGGTGAATGATTTACCTGCCTTCACACTCGATAAAACCATTATCCGTAAAAATGAAGACTTTACAGGAGAAGAAACAATTACGGTACGTCCAGCGGCTGTTCCCGAGAACGAACAGAACCAGACTGTGCGTTACCGTCTTTCTCCAAGTTCGGTAGCGTTTGTATCGATGGTTATAGACTCTGTATCGGGAGAAATTACCATTTCGGCTGTTGCTGATGGGTATGGAAAGCAAGCATTTGAAATGGTTGCCACCGATAGCGAAGGGGGAACGTTTACTCAATCATTTACACTGATTGTAACTCCAATCCCAGATTTGGCAAGTGATTTACTTTTCACTTACGATGAGCCCTTCTCTGAAACCGCTCCTCTAGATACCTTGGTGGGTGTGTTACAAGTGGTAGATACCGACCCAGAGGAGAATTTCACCTACGAACTAGTGCATGGTGAGGGCAGTCAGGATAATGCAAAGTTTAGGGTGGAAGGTAATCAGTTGTTTTTAGCACAATCACTACGCACGCGTTGCGAAGAAAACGATATTGTTCCTTCTAACTTTCCAGAAGGCAGTATTGTGATTGAAGTGGGCATCTACAGAGCAATACAAGTACCTACCGATAACCGTGTGTTCATTGAGCGAAATATGGAAGCCAATCTCGATATCTTTGACTCTCCTTTTAATTGGGGTGGCGAAGCAGGTCGACAGATTGACCCCAATGGAAAAGATGGTTGGACGTTAGTTGGTCGTACCAACGGCTCAGGTGATAACGGTCAGCTCTTAGCGTTAGAAGTTGTTGGGGATGTCCCTTATGTTTATGTACAACACTTCCGTAAAGGTACTTTACAGCTTACGCCAAAGTCATTGGCACCTAGAAAGAAAGGACAAACCAGAGTAATGGGAACAGTGGCTTCTAATCTCGAATGGGTCGACTGCCGCTCCTTGCGGATGAATCGCACGCTTTCTATTCGGGTAAAGGCAACCGGGAACATCGGCAACCAAATCACCAAATCGTTTCCCATACAACTAGGGCCACCGTATCTTTTCCCCGACGAGCGAGAGAAACTCGAAGCCCTCATTGGGGAAATTGATGTTCCCGATTTTGAAATTGAGGAGATTGTTGCCAAAGATGGTTATGTATTAACCTTAGATTTAAGTGCTCGAGGGTTAGAAACTTTGAATATTCCTGCCTTGTTGGCTTTGGAAAACCTTCAATCGCTCGATGTAAGCAACAACAAACTTACCTTTGGCGATTTAGAACCCCTCTTGGGGAAGGTGCCAGAGTTGCGCTATATCCCTCAACAATCGATCGACTCGGTAGAACGGCACTTTCCGTATCTTTCCCAAAACCTTATCCTTAGCGTTACAAGTACAGGAGCTCACGATGTTATTCAATGGTATAAAGATGGAGAGCCGATAGAAGGCGCTACCCAAGCCACCCTTACCCTCCCAAACCTCGACTATGCCGATGCAGGAATCTACACTGCTGAAGTACGAAATGCAACTGTCCCCAATTTGGTGTTAGAACGAGAAGAAATCTCTGTGCAAATTATCGAGCGGATTATCGAACCGGATTCCATAGCTCTCATTGCCTTATCTCAAATGATGCCACCTGGGCTTGCCCTCGATTGGACACCTGATACACCGGCTGCGTTGTGGAAAGGCGTAACTGCCGAACGCGACCGAGTGGTGAGCTTACAGCTTTCTGCCGTAGGGTTGGATGGTGAATTGCCTGAAATGATTGGCAACCTCACGGCTCTCCGTAGGCTTGATTGCTCCAATAATCGCCTGCGTGGTACACTCCCTGAAAGCTTCGGCAACTTGGTGAGTTTGACTTACCTCGATTTGGACGGCAATTTACTCGAAGCGCTGCCTGCCTCGTTTACCAACCTTACCAACTTAACAACCGCTTGGCTCTCGCGTAACCAACTCAGCACGCTCCCCGAAGGATGGGAGCGTCTTACTCGATTGCAGCATCTGTTCTTACAAGAAAATCAGTTAGAACAACTGCCACAAAGTATGTATGCCATACCTTCGCTAAAAGCCTGCAACCTGCGGAAAAATCGCCTAAAATCGTTTGATGTTGGGCTTTTTCAATCCACCGAGTTAGAAGATGTGAATGTTTCAGAGAACCAGTTAACGAGTGTGGGCGAGCGTACCAACCACTTGCGCAAGCTCAAGCATTTCCAAGTGGGGAACAATCGCTTGATGGCACTACCAGCCGACCTCGTAGAAGCTCCCGCATTGACGACACTGCGGTGTGGTGGAAACTTCCTTAGTTTTGCGGTGCTAGAACCGTATTTTCAAACAAGGCGTACTACGAAAGCCGAACAGCTCGATTCGTTTATTTACAGCCCCCAGCGCGACCCTCGCGATCCGCTTGTACTCTTTGTAACCGATGCGGATACGCTGACCCTCGATGCCACTTTGGCGGGTGCACACAATCAATATCGCTGGTTTAAAGAGGAGCGCACTCTCTTCTTAAATACTACTTCAGCTATGCTGAATTATACGCGCATCGAAACAAAACTAAGGGGCAAGTATATGGCTTATGTCACCAATACACGCGTCCCCAACTTAACCATTCCCTCGCGTCCTATCCAGGTAACCGTGTTATGTAGCCGAGAAGCACGGATGCAGTTAGCCACCCAATCGGCAACATCATATTGCGAGGGCGATGCTATTTACACGCAACTCACCGTACAAGACACTGAAGGCATTACCGAATGGCAGTGGTACCGCAATGGGCAAGCAATCCCACTTGGTTTTCGGGAAACGTACATTGCTTTGGAAGCAGGGGATTATTTTGCCGTCGGAACCTTGTCTAGCGGATGTGGTCAGCTTTCCGATACGCTGCGAATCATCCAAAGTGGAGGGTATCCATCGCTCCATGTTGCTCAAGAAGGCAACCGATTGATTGCCGAAGCCAACCAAGCGGTGCAATGGCAATGGTTTTTTAATGGAGAGCCCCTCGAAGGAGCAACAGCAGCCACTTTAGAAACCTCGCGCAGTGGTGAATATTTTGTGAGGGCTACCAATGCACAGGGCTGTCAGGCTATATCGGCGCCTCAGGTAATGGCAATAACCGCCACAGCACCTCAAGGACGTACCAACGTGCTTGCCGTGTACCCGAACCCCATTCAATCGGTAGTACACATCGAGATTGCCAACGAGTTTAAGGGGGCATTCACCTTTACCCTATACGATGTTTCCGGGAAAAAAGTGAAGGAATGGAACGCTGATAAAGACGATTGGCAGCTTGTAGAGGTCATGGAGTTAGGTGATATTCCTACCGGTCGGTATTCGCTGCGCATATCTCACGAAAATTTTGTGGCAATCAAGCCGCTGCTTAAGCAATAATGTACTATTCAATAAATTTATATGATTTGAGAATTTCCTTAACTCCATTAGCCTGATTGACAAGAGAACCCTTTTTCGAACCCATTAGGCGAACATTTACCAAGCGTTTTCATAAGTACAATAGATAGATGATAGGGACAGCCTACCGTTAATAATGGTAGGTTGTTTTGTAATAGGAGGAAGGAAACGCCTTGAAGATTCCGAAATTGCTTGTCGCGTTTCAAGCCGGTTGTTACTATAAACTTCCCCAATCCGAATCGGTGATTACTTGGCAGTAGTAGCAAAAAGCAAGTGTATAGTGCATACCCTTTGAGATACGCACCATACACAAGCCGTTGTATACCGCTTATTTTAACCAGTTATACGCATAATTAGCGACTTCTTCCCAACCCTCTTCGCCGGCCATGAAATGATCACGACCTTCAAAGATTTTGTGTTCTCTTATGCTTTTTTCGTCCTTATACCGCTTAAAATTGCTCTTGTTCAAAGAGGCTGGAATAATATGATCCTCCTCTCCCGAGATGAACAACATAGGCGCATGAGGCTTTTTAAAGTTGATTTTGCCTGCTTTCTTCAACGTTTCTCGTGGAATATTTCTACTCTCAGGAACTACAAATGTATCAAATAAGCTATCCGATTCTGCTCTAGGCAATGTATTGGTAAATGCATAGTGGAACCACTTTTTATTGGGGTAATGCACAGAGTTGCCTTTAAAAGGATTCAATAAACCAAAGTTAGATTTGGCAAAGCTGAATTTTAAAGTAATTACTCCTTTTGGAGGCGCACTACTAATGATTACAGCAGCTTCTGCCAATTCCTTTTCAACTAACTTTTGAGCTACCAGCGCTCCCATTGAGTGCCCTATCAGGATAGGTTTTTCAGGCAAGGTTTTTATAAACGTTTCAAAGTGGTTTACTACATCTGAGAAAGTGACCTTACCTAAGGTATCAGCTGCGTTGCTTCTTAGTTCCGAAGGATTGCCTTTGTGCCCCGGATAGGCTGGGGCATACGTTGTGTATCCTTTTTCTCCGAAGAATGTTTCCCATGAACTCCAGCTCTGATTGTTCAGAAATAGCCCATGAATGAAGACGATTGTTTTTGATTGAATTGATTTTTCCATTGTACTATCTGTTTTTGTTTGTGAAAATGCCATCTGTGTAGCCATCAGACTACCCATAATAAAAAAGCGTATAGTTTTCATTGCTGTCTTGTTTTGATTACAAGACAAAGGTCAAAAACGAGATAGAGGATTTCTTTAACCCAAGTTAAAATCGCTATCTACCTGCGATTCTTTTTCGAATTCTGCTAAGGGAAGGGCCTTGGATACCCAGATAAGACGAAATATGATACAAGGGGACCTTATCGTGCAGTTCAGGATGTGTTTTGATAAGTTCTAAATATCGTTCCTCGGGAGATTTCAGCAAGAAACTTTCCGTTCTCTCAATCACGATATTGGCGGCCATCTCCGCAGTTAGCCGCCCAAAGCGTTCCCATTCGTGGGATTGTTGGAAAAGCTTTTGGAGGTCGAAAATATTGATACTGATAATATGAGCATCCGTTAATGCTTCGGTATAATATTCACAAGGAATTTGCCTAACGAAACTTTTGTAAGCGGTTACAATTCCATTTTGAGAAAAGAAAAATATATTTTTTTCCTCCCCTGATTTAGCGTCAATGATATAGGAGCGGAACGTACCCTTCAGCACAAATCCAAGCTCTTTACATACGTTCTTATAATCATTGAAGAGTTCACCTTTTTTGAAGGATTTTTCATACCAATAGTTTGAAGATAAACCAAAGGCTTCCTCAGACATCCCAGCAAAATCTTTAAACGCAGTTTGGAGAATTAGTAGATTTGACATTGTTCAATGATATATGACGGTTCAGGCTATGCGTAGTGCGGAATTTCAAGGCACTTCACTTTCCGTTTAGCAGTTAGTTTGTTTAATGTAATTACCTTCATATCAGCATTTTCGCTCGCACCGTGTATAGTCTATGTTGGCGGTAGTTTTTTATTTTTTCGGTAGATATAATTTCATTTTACCGATTTCTAATTCGTCTAAATGTCCCATTTTACTTTCGTCCTTTGTAATCAAGTGCATATGCAAAAATGAGTCGTGATGTGTAAAAACACCTTTGTGTTCGGTTGAGAAAAAACCAATTATTTCGGCATTTTCATTTTCTATATTAGACTTGTTGTCATTGAAAATCAAGCAGTTAATTGAAAGTTCCACAAACCTG
>CAYMYI010000029.1:6496-39317 GCA_964394585.1 uncultured Roseobacteraceae bacterium | reverse complement strand
AACTAAATCGGTAATATCAGAGGTAACTTCTACATATTCCTCTGCCTCGGGGTAATATAGGTTTCGTTTGGGCACTGTGAGCTTATACTCATCGGGGTGAGTGAACACTTCTTTAAAGGCTAATAGCCGATAGACGTACTCGGCAGTTTCTTGGTTGAGGTACAAATCGTAATAAGAACGCACTTCTTGGTCTTCGAGCGCACGCTGAATGCCGGTAATCCCCCGGTTGTATGAAGCCGCCACCAACGTCCAATCATTAAATACGCTGTGTGCCTGCCGTAAGTATTTACAAGCCGCTCGGGTTGCTTTGATCGGGTCGTAGCGTTCGTCGACTTCTTCATTGACTTCTAAGCCAAACTCAAGAGCAGTAGATGTCATGATTTGCCAAAACCCCACGGCGCCTGCCGGAGAGACCTTGTTACTGAGGGCACTTTCAATAATTGCGAGATATTTAAAGTCGTTAGGGATGCCTTCTTGTTCTAAAATTGGTTCAATTTGGGGAAACCATCGGTTTGCTCTTTTCATGATTAATTGCACTCCAAAACGAGCTTGTATGGTTTGGTGTAGTTCTTCGTCGAGGTGCTCGCGGATGTCAGGCTCTTTCAAAGGCACGGGTTCTCCGCAAAAATCAATCGCATCGGGCAGTGAAATATTCAGCAATTCTTTTTCTGCCTCGTAGGCAATGTTCAGCTCCTTTCGTTCTTCTAGTTTATCCCAAATATTGTAAGCCAAAAGAGCGATGAGCGCAATAAATAATATGATATTTTGGAAGTTCTTCACGTTGATTTTTGGTATGAGGAGTGTTTGCCCAGCGTTGCTGTACGGACATAAAAAAACGTTATCCTTTTTAAAAGATAACGTTTTCCCTACAAAAAAGAATGTCTTCTTAAAAGTTAGGAGAAAGAAGATATTTCCCGTAGAAGTCGTCAATAGTCTGTACGGCTTCTTCTGGAGTATCCACAATCGTTATCAGGTTAAGGTCTTCTTCGTTGATATTACGCTCGCGTTCTAGCACTACAGTTTTAATCCAATCGATGAGCCCTTGCCAGAAGTCCCGACCAAACAGCACAATGGGAAACCTACCAATTTTTTTAGTTTGAATGAGCGTGTAGGCTTCAAAGAGTTCGTCGAGTGTACCTAACCCACCGGGCATTACAATAAACCCTTGAGAATATTTTACAAACATTACCTTTCTTACAAAAAAGTAGTCGAAGTTGATGAGCTTATCTTGGTCTATATAGATATTATTGTGCTGTTCAAAAGGAAGTTCAATGTTAAGCCCAACCGATTTTCCTTTTTCGCGATGCGCTCCCTTATTACCGGCTTCCATGATCCCAGGGCCGCCACCGGTAATTACACCATACCCGTGTTGCACCAATCGGCTGGCAATTTCCTCGGCAGCTTGGTAGTACACATGGCCGGGCTTGGTACGGGCTGAACCGAATATAGAGACGCATGGCCCAATTTTGGCAAGTTTTTCAAAGCCTTCTACAAACTCTGCCATCACTTTAAAAATTACCCAAGAGTTTGCACTTTTAATTTCGTTCCAATCGCGCTCTTTAAACGCGTTGATAATTTTGTTTTCTTCTTCGTTTAGGTCGTGAGCTTCCATGATTTTCCAAAATTAAAGCGCCGCGCATAAGTGTATAATCTGATTGAGTTATTGTACCTGAAGAGTTTTATACGGTTTTTGCAGTGGTAATGGTTTTATAATACCGAGTTACCCAACCGGCAGATACTAACGAGAATACCGCCATCCCTAAAGTAATAGGCAAAGCAAGGGGTAAGGTCTGTAACATTACAAATAGTAAGATAGGCGCAATACCTAGGCGAAGATACTCCGCATAAAACGCCCAACGCTTGGCATCAAACATGCCTCCTTGGATGGCTACACTCAATAATATATAAGCTACGGTAGCTGCCTGAATGGCAAACGGTAACTTTCCGGTATTAAACATGAATACCGCCGTACCTCCTAGTGTAATGGCATATTGTAACAGTAGGTAGTAGTTTAAGCCTAACGGCACCGATAAATCGTATTTTTGGTGCGTATTGCGCGATACTTCAGGCGGTGTGCGATAGCCCCCATTTTCGGCGGGGAGCCATCCGGGTTTATAAAACAATACCTTCATTTTATTTTGAAAGCCCTTCACCGTTTTTAAATCGTTCCATAAGTTTTTGAACGGGACAACGTGGGCATAGATAGGGTTCCACGTATTAATGGGAGTCGTAACGCCATACACTGGGCGTTCTTCCTCGCGCTGGAATGTTCCAAACATCCGATCCCAAATAATGAAAGTGCCACCGTGGTTTTTATCGATGTACTTCGGGTTGCGGCCGTGGTGTACACGATGGTGCGAAGGTGTATTGAAAAGCCATTCAATAGGTTTAGGGAGTTTGTCAATCGCTTCGGTGTGTATCCAGAACTGATACAGCAAGTTGATTGCGCCGGCAAGTAGAAACCACTCTGTTTTAAAACCAAGTACCGCCAATGGAATGTAGAAATAGAAAGTCCACACTTTTTGCAACGCGCCTTGCCGCAATGCTACCGAGAGGTTGTACTCTTCGCTTTGGTGGTGTACGGAATGACCTGTCCAGAACAGGTTCACTTCGTGGCTTACTCTATGCGCCCAATAGTACAAGAAATCTTGCCCAATAAAACAGAGGACAATCCAATACCAAGCATCTTGCAATTCGAACATGCGGAAGTAAGTCCATGCAACGTGGTAAGCTGCTACGGTGAACACCTTGGCGAAAAGCCCGGTAAGTTGCTCGGTAATTCCACAGCTAATATTGGCAAAAGCATCGCTGAGGCGGTAGTACTGTTGGTGTTTAATGCGCCCGTAAATCAGCTCAATAAAAATGAGCAAAAAGAAAATCGGGATGGATAAAATAATCGGATTCGGATTCATAAGACACTGTAGGTTAAGGCAACATTTTGATTGCACGAAAATACAAAATGCAGAATAGTAATATAAAACATCTTTTAGGGATGATTTAACTCATCAATATTACATAACGATCTGTGTAAGTTAGTATTAGATAATAATCATATAGAGATAATTCACTCATACAACTTCGAAACCGGTTTATATGGATTGTGTATGCTCTCTGTTGAGATTTTTTTACTGATAAATAACACAGTCATGGAAAATTTACTTGCTCACCTAGGCATATTTGGTACAGCGCTCGCTTTTTTGGCTATGTTGCTTACCATTATAGGAACGCTTCGCTTTTTACTCACACACCGAGGACAGAAAACAAAAAGTACTGATCCCAAGCATACACTTTTAGCAACAAAAAAATATCATGATGTTGATATACATCAATATTCAGGTGCAATTCGCAATGTAAGCCTTGCCCTCAGTATAGGCATTGCGTTGGCAATGATGGAATTCCCCAGCACTCCCAACGACAGTTTAGTAGAACTTACTAGCGAAAACCAAGATGTTTTTGAAGAAATGCAGGATGTTCCAGTTACTGAACAACCGCCCCCACCGCCACCAGAACAACAGGAAATACGAGGAGCAGAAATTATCGAGGTGGATGATGCCGTAGAAATAGAGGAATTGAACATCACGTTTGACACCGAATTCGACGAAGAAATGGCAGTGGAAGAAAACCTTCCGACAGAAGCCGAAGGAATTGAAATTGAAGAAGAGGAAGAAGAAGAGGTGTACCTTATTGTAGAAGAACCCGCTGTACCAGAGGGAGGATACGAAGCTTTCTACGCATACGTTCAGGATGAATTGAAATATCCTTCTCGAGCACTGAAAAGTAGTGTACAAGGGAAAGTGTACATCAACTTCATCGTAGATAAAAACGGAAATATTACAGAACTAAAAATTGCGCGAGGAATTGGCTCGGGCTGTGATGAAGAAGCTATCCGTGTACTTAAAAATGCTCCCAAATGGGTGCCGGCAAAACAGAGAGGTAGGAACGTAAAACAGTCTATTGTTATTCCTATCCACTTCAAGATAAATGACTTGTAGCAAGTAATCTTCCAAATGTGTAACGCCCTCTGCAATGCTATTTTAGCACTTTGTAGAGGGCTCTTGCTATTTATTCCGTTACTAATTCCGCTTGTAAAGCTTCTAAAAACACGTCTAATTCTTTCTGTGTTACGCTCAATGGAGGCAGCAGCCGCAATACGGTAGGGTCGGCGGCAGAACCAGTAAAAATACGGTGCTTGTAGAGCAAACGCTGGCGCAACTCTTTCACCGCAAAAGGCAATACAGCACCCATCATGAGTCCACGCCCACGCACCGCTTGCACCTGTGGTATTTGCAGTAGAGCTTCTGCTAGGTAAGCGCCCATCTTCTTAGCATTTTGCAGCAATTTTTCGGCTTCCATTACTTCAAGTACCGCCAAAGAAGCCGCACATGCCAAGTGATTACCCCCAAAAGTAGTTCCCAACATGCCATAGCGTGCCTCAAACTTGGGGTGAATCAGCACCCCTCCTACCGGAAAACCATTGCCCATCCCTTTGGCAAGTGTGATAAGATCGGGAACAACACCACTCCGCTGGTGGGCAAAAAAATCGCCTGTTCTGCCAAAGCCCGATTGCACTTCATCAGCGATTAGACAAATATTTTTGCGTTGGCAAAGCTGAGCTAAAAATTGCAAAAAAGCATCAGAGGGCGTAAAAAGTCCCCCTACACCTTGGATACTCTCCACAATAATCGCACAGACATCGCCTTGAGCTACAGCCTCTTCCACTTGTGTTCTATTTTCGAACTCGCAAAAAACTACGTGTTCTTGCAAGTTTACCGGAGCTACAATGTTAGGGTTATCGGTAATGGCAACGGCGCCGGCAGTTCGCCCATGAAACCCATGCCGAAAGGCAACTACCTTTTTCTTGCCGGTTTGAAACGACGCTAATTTTAAGGCGTTTTCGTTAGCTTCCGCTCCCGAACTACACATAAAAAGCGTATATTCCGGGTACCCTGAGGTTTCTGCAAGTTGCCGAGCCAAAGTTTCTTGCAAGGGGTTTTGTATGGCATTTGAGTAAAAACCGATATTAGCTAACTGCTGGCTTATTTTGCTCACATAGTGTGGGTGCGAATGGCCGATGGAAATCACGGCATGGCCTCCGTATAGATCTAAGTAACTGTTGCCGTGCTCGTCGTACACATAGCAGCCTTTTGCCCGCACGGGCGTTACCTCAAAAAGTGGATATACTTTAAATACGTTTGACATTTCGTTAATTTTTAAAAAAGATGAAGCAAAAGCCTCAATGCAATCAGTTGTAAAAATACGCCATTTATTGTAGGCTATATGCGTGTTACCAATCTTTCAAATTATGTATTCATACCTCCAAAAAATAAAAAGTGTGATTGGGCTGTTGGTAGTGCTAACCACCTCTGCATTCGCACAAGAGTTTTCCCAAAATTATTGGCATAACGGCGAAGTTCATTTAAAAGATACAGGGAGCGAGCCTCTCGTAGGAAAAATTCAATATAACTTAGAAACTGACCAGATTCAGCTTACGCAAGGGCGCAACAGGGTGAAGTCGTTCCATGCAAGCCAACTAAGCTATGTGAAATTTAAAGATAGGCTAGAAGGTACCACCCGCCACTTTTTTGCTTTACCCATCCGCGATGCACAGGGCTATACTCGCATTCAGCTTTTTGAATTGCTCATTGAAGGCGAAGTGAGCTTACTCTCGCGCGAAAAGATAGTGCGCAGAGTGCAACAAGTTTACGACCCTTACCGGCCATTTTCCAACACGATAAGCACCCAAGTACTCGAAGAAACCTACTACCTTGCCGATGCTACCGGAGAAATCCGCGAAGTGGGCACAAGAAAAGGCAATTTAGCTTGGCAAGCCTTCCCCGATATGCAAGACACCATGAAATCCTATTATGAAAATGAACGCATCAACGTGGCATATCGCGACGATATGTACAAAATGGTAACCTACTACAACAATTTGAAACGACGGCAGTAAGGAAATGCCAAAAAAGAAAGAAAACAGCTTGCATGCCCCAACAATCCTGTACCTTTACCACAAAAGTAGAGTTTTTACACCTTACGATTCTGAATGTTAAAAACGGTATGACAGCAAAAAAACCTTTAATTGTAATCTCAAACGACGACGGCATTACCGCAAAAGGAATTCGCCATTTGGTAGAACTGATGACCCAAGTTGGAGAAGTGGTAGTAGTAGCGCCTAATAGCCCCCAATCGGGCATGGGGCACGCCATCACTATTCACGATCCTCTTAAAATTTATCAGACAGATATTTTCCCTGGCATAGAAGCCTACGAATGTTCGGGAACGCCAGCCGATTGCGTAAAACTTGCTAAACACCACATTATGGGCGATCGGATTCCCGACCTGGTGCTAAGTGGCATTAACCATGGGGCGAATACCTCGGTAAGTGTGCTGTATTCCGGCACTATGTCGGCTGCGGTGGAAGCCGCGATCGAAGGAATGCCCGCCATCGGGTTTTCTCTGTGCGATTACAGCCATCAAGCCGATTTCGACCATGTCGATAGCTTTTTGCTCAAGCTAGTAGACCAAGCCCTCAACCGAGGAATCCCAAAAGGCGTGGCGTTAAATGTGAATTTCCCTCATAAGCAAGAACAGCCCATTCAAGGCGTAAAAGTATGCCGCCAAGCCAAAGCGAAGTGGCGGGCTGTATTTGATGAACGCAAAGACCCTTATGGACGCAAATATTTATGGCTAGCCGGCGATTTTGTACAACAAGATAAAGGAGAAGATACAGACACATGGGCAATTGAACACAATTATATTTCGTTGGTGCCTGTCGACTTCGACATGACCGGCCACCATGTAATTGCCCAATTGAACGATGAGTGGGAATTGTAGTAGCAGATTGACCCGCCCAACTCCATCATTTCTCAAATAAGCTATTTTAGGTATATTGATGTTTAGGGTACGTACACTATTAAATCTATTTCAACTATGACCAAATTTCTTATTTACACACTACTCCTATGTAGCTTAGGGTTAGCCTCTGCTACTGCCATGCCTCCTTCCTACCCTATGGTAGAAGATTCGATTGGGCTTGAGCGCCGCAATAACCGTGTGTACATCTTACACCGAGTAGAGGCAAAAGAAACCTTAAATGCTATTTCAGAACGCTATGGGGTAAGCCTTGCAGTGATCCGCATGGTCAATGCCCTTACCGAAGAAAGTACTTTAAAGATTGGGCAAATTCTGCGCGTACCGCTTATCAGCAAATCATCTACTATGAGCACTCCTACACAAAAGCGGATTTATACAGTAGAAGAAGGAGATAACCTGTACCGTATTGCACGCGATTTTTCTATGGATGTTAACCGGCTTCGCAATTTGAATAATCTGACGAACGATTTCATCAACAAAGGGCAAAAATTGGTGGTAGAAGTCCCCGTACAACCCGAGGGCATCGCCATAACCGAAAACAAAGAAGACACCAAACTCGATAGTATGGTGAGCACCCCCGAGGGCACGTACCCTGCCTGGGTATTTGCCCCAGCAGAGCTCGTGCGCATTCCTGTAACACATCTTGTAAAAAAAGGGGAAACCCTTTACCAAATTAGCGACGACGTAGGCGTAGAACTTGACAGCCTCCGCATTTGGAACAACCTTACCAACGATGCTTTAGATATTGATGATGTCCTGATTATAGGATACCGTCCGCCGCGCCCCGGCGAACTAAAAACAGACGATATGGCAATGCCAAGCGAGCCACAAATGCCAGAAAAGTTGCCCGAGTATCGTCCCGAAAAAGGAATTGGCATGCTCATTCCGAGGGGAAAAAACGAAAAGCCTGATACGAAAAACTTTGGTTTACATGCCAAAGCTGCAGTAGGTTCTTATGTAAAAGTAAAAAACCCCACAGCCGGTGGTTCATACATATACGTGAAAATTATTGGGCGCCTCTCGCAAGCCGACCAAGACAAGAACATCATTATAAAATTGAACGAAGCTGCCTGCAAAGCACTAGGCATTGTTAACGAGCGTTTCCCTGTGGAAATCTATTATCATAACTAAAACCGAATTTATATGCCGCTTTCTTTAAAAGAGCAAGTTTTCGAGGCTTGTATGGCAAAAATTGAAGCCACATTAGCTGAAGTCCGTGCGAGCTTACAAGAACTCTCAACAGCTAAACACAACGAAAGCAAAAGCAGCGTAGGCGATAAATACGAAACAGGGCGTGCCATGATCCACCTCGAAGAAGAAAAACTTTCGAAACAACTTGCTCAAGCCCAAGCCTCAAAAAACTTATTGCAGAAGATAGGTTTACAAAAACAACGTGAACAAGTAGCCCCTGGAAGTTTAGTATATAGCTCACAGGGGTTCTACTTTTTGGCAGTTTCGTTAGGGAAATTGCAAATAGCCCAAGCAGAAATATTCTGCCTTTCGGCGCAAGCTCCCTTAGGAAAAGCCTTGTTACATAAGCGAGTAGGCGATTCATTCGAAATGCACCAGAAAACCTACGAGATTATAGCCATCGAGTAGCCCATTACCACTGAAGTTCGCTCAGTGGAATGGTATGTTCAATCCGCTGATTACCCCTAATATCAAATACTTCCATTTTCAGGAACGTTTCGGCTTGTTCCACACGGATCGTGAGCAACCCAAAGTGGTTTTCCATAATGGGCCCTTCAATGCGATTGCGATTTGGGGTGGCAAATAGCCAAGTAGAAGATAGCCCGCTCGAGGTGAAGTCGTAAAGCGGATACCCTGCCTCAACCGGAAATTTTGAAATTTCGGCGTAGTGTACATCGCCACTTAGGAACAACACCCCGTTCGCTTGCTTATCACGAATGAGTTGAACGAATCGCTGGCGCTCGTGAGGGAAATTCGCCCAAGCTTCGTAACCATTATACTCTATGCCAAACTGTGTACTAGAACCGATGATACGCACATCGGCGGGCTTTTCGAGGGTTTTGCCGAGCCACTCCCACTGTATTTCGCCGAGAAGTGTGGAGTCGCTCGTAGTGTATGGGGAGTAATCTAGTTGATAGAAGGTGCGCCGATTACCATCCGTGTTTGGGTCGAATGGCTTTAAATCGTCGCGGAAAGTGCGCATATCGAGTAAAATTACCTGTATAATTTTCTCCCCAACGGTGTAGGAATAATCGTGATAAATGCCCGCTCGCGTTCTTCGAGGCGAGTCGGCAGGTTCTTCAAAAAACTCCATAAAAATTGTTTTAGACTCTTCTTTGTACGGATAGTGCCTGCCTGCATCATTCCATCCAAAGTCGTGGTCGTCCCAAGTGGCTACAATAGGCACATTGGCTTTTAGGTTTTGGAAAGAGGGTTTTGAGGCAAGTTGGTTGTACTTAGCTCGTAGCTCATCCATGTCGTAAGTATCGCCATAAATGTTATCGCCTAAAAAAATGAAAAGATTAGGCTTGTGCTTAACCACTTCGTTGAAGATGGGCAACGGGTGTGTTTCGTGTCCACAAGACCCAAACGCAATTGAAAATTGTACAGGCTCTTGCCTTACCGATGTAGGGCTTTCCGGAGAGGCACACCCTACCACTCCTATGAACAAGCCCACGAGAATTTTGTAAATATAACGCATCTGTTCTGTTGTGTTATCTGATATTGAAAGCAACTATGGTTACTCAACTTACAACAGAACTTGGCATATTTTACAATTTAGCGATAGAATTTCATTGGAAATTCACATAAATCGCACCTGAAAATGCTAATTTTTAAGGATATCTTTCAAAAAATCTATTTATTTTATCTATTTTGAAAAAAGATAATAGACCTTAGCGTGATTTTGAAAGTTACCAAAGGCATTTACTTTTTAGCATTCAATGCCATTAGGAAACCCTGCAAACAGCCGTTTCCTCATGGTGTATCAAGGAAAAACAGTCATTCAACTCAAACTTTCTATTATGAAACGTAATTATTTTATTTATTTTTTTGCTTTAGTGTTGTGGGCAATAAGTTTTGGAGAACTACATGCACAAAGTAAGAAGAAACTTCGCGAAGAAAACGACTTACTCACTTCGCAAGTACAAGCCTTGCAACGCCAAACTCAAACGCTAGCAGTCGAAAACCGTAACCTTAAAGAGCGTTCAGCGCTTTTGCAAAATGCCGTTGACCGCCTTCGACAAGATTCTGCCGCCATGAGCATGGAATACAAACTTTTGCGCGAAGATTATCAGGAATTAGAAGCTAAATCTACTACGGCAACCACCTCTACAACTGCCACCGGTTTTACTGCTGCCTCCACTGCAGTAGATCCTAACGATAGCCGCCCATGTGCCCGAAAACAAGCTCAGCTCACAGCCGGGTACTCATATTTCCCTGAAACCTTGAGCCGACTCAATTCAAACGGCTGGGGTGTGCAGGTATATTCGTTCAGTAACTTGTGCCAAGCCGTAGAAAAGGCTGAAGAATTTTCAGAATACTATCGCATGTTTAAAACGTATATCCGCGTGAAAGAAGTGAACGGACAACGCGTGTTTAGCGTGGTATACGGTTCTCTTCGCGATGAAGCACAGGCACGTACTTACTGCGAAAATTTCCGAAAAATAGCCAAAGATACTGAAGGACAAAATGCATTTATTGTACAGCATTAATGGCTTGCCTAACCGGTAAATCGTTCGAAATAGATAACCCAACCTCGCCTACACTAAAAGGCGAGGTTTTTTTGTGCGTTTAAAAACGCTGTTATACAGAAATACGGTAGTTTAAAACCTTCCCCTCAACCATTCTGTTTGCTAGGCATGAATCGTCCAAAACCAATTTCTCCTAAAGATGGGCAAGAAAGCGTATGGGACTACCCACGCCCGCCCAAGTTAGAGCGCACGTCTAAACTGATTGAAGTGTTTCTGCATGGCGAATGTATTGCGCGCACCAACGAAGCATACCGCGTATTAGAAACCAGTCATCCACCCAATTATTATCTCCCGCCTTTGGCAGTTCGCACCGAGTTTTTTGTACCTTCAGTGCACCAAACCTATTGCGAGTGGAAAGGGAAAGGCTCATACTATCATATTAAATTAGGCAATCAACTTGTTGAAAATGCCGCTTGGTATTACGATTCGCCCACAAGAGCTTTTGCCGAAATCGCGCATTATTTCTCTTTTTATGCCTTCAAAATGGATGAATGCCGGGTAAATGGAGAAATAGTAATCCCTCAGCCAGGGGAGTTTTATGGTGGATGGATCACTCAAGATATCGTAGGCCCTTTCAAAGGAGTCCCCGGTAGTTGGGGTTGGTAGCCTATTTTTTTTTCCAGCGGAAAAATCCTCTTTTAGGAATTAGCATAGGTACATTTTTTTGATAGGTTTGGTAAGTAGCTCCAAACTGTGCGATGAGCTTCTTTTCTTCCAATGCAATACCGAAGGGTAAATAAAACATAGTACACCCCCAAGCGACTAGCGTACTGAGCGAAGGAGCAAAGAAGAAATAGCCGGTAAATACAAGAATAAGCGCTAGGTATAGTGGATGACGCACATATTGTAAAATCCCTTTCTGATTAAGCTCCTCTTTTGAGGAAGATTTCACTCCAAAAAAAATACGCCAGTTGTATTGCTTGGCTGCGGCGCGAAATACGATAATTCCGTACGTTGCTAGCATTAACCCTACAAACTGTGTAATAGTATTTTTAGGGAGTAACCACACAGGTGGGATGACCATCATGAAGCCAATGAGTGCAAATAGCCCCAGCGTGGCAATGACATTGTAAGCAAGGCGGTAATAGCGATGCTCGCCCATCCATTTTTTTACCTTTGTTGCAGCAAGCAAGCTGTGTAAGCCCAAAAATACCCCCCAACCTACTGCTAAAATCACGTACGAATTCATTTTTCTCTGTTACTTTGAAGAACGATTGTAAAAACAGTTTACATACATCTAAACAACACTACCTATGTCGAAAATGATTATCCGAAAGGAAGATGCTTTGGAGTACCATAGCAAAGGTACCCCTGGTAAAATTGAAGTCATCCCTACGAAAGATCACAAATCGCAGCGCGATTTAGCATTGGCGTACTCTCCCGGAGTAGCCGAACCGTGCCTTGCCATTGCCGAACGCCCTGAAGACGTGTATAAATATACTGCAAAAGGAAACTTAGTCGCTGTGATTTCCAACGGAACTGCCGTGCTAGGCTTGGGCGATATTGGCCCGGAGGCTTCAAAACCGGTAATGGAAGGTAAAGGGATTCTGTTCAAAATTTTTGCAGGCATCGATGTGTTTGATATCGAACTAAACAGTAAAAGTATCGACGAGTTTGTTGCCGTAGTAAAAGCGATGGAACCCACATTTGGCGGGGTAAACCTCGAAGACATCAAAGCTCCGGATTGCT
This sequence comes from uncultured Roseobacteraceae bacterium, assembly GCA_964394585.1. Lineage (GTDB taxonomy): Bacteria > Bacteroidota > Bacteroidia > Cytophagales > Flammeovirgaceae > CAYUJH01. Next base: position 27,033 of record CAYMYI010000029.1, on the reverse strand, counting down.
TCGAAATAGAAGAACGCCTAAAAAAAGAAATGAACATCCCCGTGATGCACGACGACCAGCACGGCACTGCTATTATTTCAGGCGCAGGGCTTCTTAATGCATTAGAAGTAGCCCAAAAAAAGATTGAAGAAATTAAAGTGGTGGTATCGGGAGCAGGAGCGTCGGCAATTTCATGTATTCGCATTTTTATCGATTTAGGAGTACGGCGCGAAAACATTATTGTATGCGATAGCAAAGGAGTTATCCATGAAGATAGAACAGACCTTTCGAGTACCAAAAAAGCATTTGCCACCAATGCTAATGTACATACGTTGCAAGAAGCTATGGTCGGTGCCGATGTGTTCTTAGGGCTCTCCAAAGGAGGCTTGGTTCAGCCCGAAATGTTGGAAGGCATGGCAGAAAACCCTATTGTGTTTGCCCTTGCGAACCCAAACCCCGAAATTGATTACGATACTGCCATCAACACACGCAAAGATGTTATAATGGCTACCGGCCGGTCCGATTATCCGAACCAAGTCAACAACGTATTAGGGTTTCCTTTCATTTTCCGAGGAGCACTCGATGTGCGCGCTACGGAAATCAACGAAGAAATGAAATTGGCAGCAGTAAAAGCTATCGCCGATTTAGCCCGCAAACCCGTCCCCGACTTGGTGATGCGCGCTTACAACCAAAGCGATTTGGTGTTTGGGAAAGAATATATTATTCCTAAACCCCTTGACCCTCGATTGCTAACCACTGTGGCACCTGCCGTTGCAAAAGCTGCTATGGATACCGGCGTAGCTCAACAACCTATCCATGATTGGGACGCTTACCGCTCTGAATTAGTGCGCCGTTTGGGCGGCGACGATAACGTCATCCGTGTATTAACAAGCAAAGCACGCCAAAGCCCTAAACGCATCGTATTTACCGAAGCCGAAGATCACCGTATCTTAAAAGCTGCACAAATTGCCCTCGACGATGGCGTCATCCGCGATCCTGTATTCATTGGAAATGTACCTACGCTCAAAAAACTGATTGAAGAACACAGGCTAGAGTTGGAAGGCGCCACCTTACTAGACCCTAAAAGCGACGACCCCGCCGTGCAAGCAAAAGTGGAAGAGTACGCACAACTATTCTTCAAAAAACGCCAACGCAGAGGCTACAACCTATACGAAGCCCGTAATATTTTGCGTACACGCAACTATTTTGGAACCATGATGGTAGAACAAGGTGAAGCCGATGCGCTCCTTTCCGGAATTAGCCGGAAGTATTCCGATACCATTCGGCCAGCCTTGCAAATTACTGGCACACGCTCCGGAAAGAAAGTATCGAGCATGTACCTAATGCTCACCAAACAAGGGCCATTGTTCTTCGCCGATACCACCATCATCCCCAACCCTACGGTAGAAGAGCTTGTTGACATCACAAAACTGACGGCTTTAGGGGTAAAACGTGGATTTGATATCGAACCGCGGATTGCTTTATTATCTTTTTCAAATTATGGTTCATCCGACGATGAAGAACCTCGGAAAGTACGCAAAGCCGTTGAAATTTTGCGTAAAGAGTGCCCTGAGTATGTGATAGATGGAGAAATCCAAGCCAATTTAGCATTTAACACGGAAGCCCTCCGCGAGAACTATCCCTTCTCCGATTTGGTGGATGGTCCTCCAAATGTGCTTATCTTTCCCAATTTGGCAGCCGCTAATATCTCTTACAAACTATTACAAGCCATGAAAGGGGTAGAAGCCGTAGGGCCTATTTTATTAGGACTGAACAAACCCGTGCATGTTCTTCAAATTGGTAGTACAGTCCGCGAAATTGTGAATATGATAACAATTGCTACTGTAGATGCTCAGCGCCGCGAATTGGATAAACTTGAACGGGAAGCTCGCTTTGTGTAAGCATATATCCCATAAGCTACCTACCAAATAAGTGGTTTGGTAGGCAGCTTTTCTTCCCGATATTATTCAATAAATCGGTAAATTTTCAGTTTAAAAGTTAGGATGAATCTATCCGTTCTATCACATTGATTACTTCAGTATTTTTCAAGCATTAACATGCTCAGTTCAATTACGCGCAAACTACCGGCCACGCAACCTGCAGAGTTTTCTGTAGCATTTTTTGCGTTCACCGCTTTTATGGGGCTTGGCGGTGTGGTTTGGGGCGGTCTTAGTATTTACTTTGGGTTGTTCACTGCCGCAATAATCCCATTTGGGTATGTAGTTGCTAGTGCGCTAAACCTCACCTTGTGGAGGTGGAAAGGAAATTTTGCCATCGCACGTTTGCTGCAAGTCGCTTTCAGTATTTTATTACCCTTTTTGTTTCAAGCGATGTTGGGAGGCTATCAGGCATCCGGAGCTGTAATGCTTTGGGCGTTGCTGGCACTCATCGCCTGCCTTACTTTTTACGATAATTTATTCGTTTTAGTCTGGTTTTTCTTTTTTGTAGGGCTCGTGTTGGTTAGTGTTTTTTATGAAGCAGAACAAACCGCATTGCGCCCCGACGCTCTGGAAAGTACAATCGTGCAGCAAGTGCTCCTTGTAGTAAACATTAGTATGGTAAGCATGACGCTGTTTTTCTTAGGAAACTACTTCATTGGTTTACAACGGAACACACTGCAAGAAGTACGTTTAAAAAACATCGCTTTAAAACGCTCGGAAGCCGAAAAAGAAATGGCATACCAAGAAATTTTGGCAAGCGAAGAGGAACTACGGCAAAATGCAGAAGAGCTACGCGCCATCAACGAGGAACTGCTGAATACGAAGAACGAACTCGAAGAAGCGCTGCAACGCGAAGCCCAAGCAAAAGTTGAACTTGGCAAGGCGAAAGACAGCGAGATAGCGCAAAAGAATCAGAAAATCATGAGCAGTCTGCATTATGCCGAACGAATTCAGCGGGCATTGTTACCCTCTAAGTCTATTCTAAATAAATACTTCCCCGAAAACTTCATTTACCTGCAACCGCGCGATATTGTCAGTGGTGATTTTTATTGGTTTCAGGAAGTAGAAGGCGAAACGGCAGAAGAAGTTACCTTGGTAATCGCCGCTGCTGATTGTACCGGGCACGGTGTACCAGCCGCTTTTATGAGTGTAATGGGACACAATGCGCTCAATAATACTGTACGTGTGCATAAAATTACCGAGCCAGATAAAATATTGGAATCCCTTAATGAAATCTTTATTGAACGACTACAAACAGAAAAAGAAGGTAGAGTAATTCGCGATGGTATGGACATTGCCGTTTGCACCGTACAACTTGCTTACGAATCGGGCACTTGGTGTTGCAAAGCCCTTTCGTTTGCCGGAGCTAAGAACGGCTTGCTGCTCATTACCCCTAACGGCAAAATACATCAAATTAAAGGCACTCGAAAACCCATTGGGGCCGATGCCCGAAACAAATACAAACAGTATAAACCCCATGCTTTGATTTGCGAAAAAGGAGCAATGATATATCTTTTTTCTGATGGCTTTCAAGACCAATTTGGAGGACCTCGGCAAGAAAAATTCCTCGGTAAGCGCTTTCGCCAACTTTTATACTCTATCCATCAAGAATCTCCAGAAACGCAGCAAGAACTACTCGCCCAGGTGATGAAACAATGGAGGGCACAATCCAATCAGCCACAAATGGACGATATCCTAGTAATGGGAATTAAGATATAGTTAAACCTTGTAAACCAATAGGGCAACTACGTAACATCTTTTTATTTTGATAAGGCGCTAGAAAGCCAAACAAATTATGCAGCTACAAAAACTCTATATGATATTCATTTTTCTTGCGCTTCCTTTTGTTGGGCTTAGCCAATCGGCTCGTGTTCAAAAAATGAAGGAAGCTTTAACCAACTATACGCAAGAAGATTCAGTACGATTCCACATGCTTGATGACCTCGCCTGGGAACTTCGCCGTACCGACCCAGACGAGGCGATGCAATATGCGCGTGCCGCCCTACAACTAGCCGAAGATATTGAGTACCGTAAAGGGGAAGGAATTAGCCATAATATGATGGGGATTCTGTATAATAACCTGGGCGATTACGAACGGGCTTTAGAAGAGTATGAGCAAGCATTAGCCATCCGCCGCGAAATTGAAGATTTGCGTGCCGTGGGGAATACTCTCGATAACATGGGTACCGTATACCAACGCAAAGGCGAGTACGACGAGGCAGTAAACTACCAAATTGAAGCCCTTAAAATCCGTGAGGCCATTGGCGATAGCGCCGGTATGGCAAGTGGCTATAACAACATTGGGGTTATCTATAAAAAACAACAAGATTTTGAAAAAGCATTAGAATATTATGAAAAGGCGTTATCAATTGAACAATCTTTAAGCGACTCTATCAGTATCGCAAATAATTTCAACAACATAGGAAGCGTCTATTTCTTACAGCGCGATTTTCAAAAAGCACAAGAGTTTTACGAAGCAGCGCTAGCTATACGCGATGCCCTAGGCGACAAACGCGGAAAGGCAAGTTCTTATAATAACTTAGGAAGTTTGATGATGAAGAAGGAACTCGTTCCTGAAGCGCTCAACTATTACCTAAAAGCCGTTGCAATTAGCGAATCTATCGGCGATAAAAACAACACCAGTATCAGTTATAATCGCATCGGCGAGTTGTTAAAAGAAATGAACTCCCCTGAGCAATCGATCCGCTACTTTCAACGGAGTCTGCGCATTGCTAAAGAAATCGGCGCTTTAGAAATTCAAAAAGCAGATAACCAGGAACTAGCCGAAATTTATGAATTGCTAGCAACCCAAGCTTCTTCCTCATCGGAGAAGGCAAGCTACCTTGCCGAAGCATTGGCATATCAGAAAGCATACTTTACCACTCACGATAGTTTGTTCAGCAAAGAAAAAGTTCAGCAAATAGCAGAGCTAGAGTCAAAATATGAGATTGAACGCCATGCTAGCGAAAATGAAAAGCTAAAACGCGAACGCGCTATTGAACGTGCCGAAAACGAAAAAAAACAAGCCATCTCGGCAACGCTCGTACGAGCCGCTTTGGTAATATCGTTACTGATGGGGCTGCTCATTTTTGTGCTATGGCGTAGCAACCGCCAACGCAAACGCGTGAATGCAGAATTAATTAGCCAGCAAGAAGAAATTTCAGCGATTAATGATACCCTTACCAGAGCCAACGAGGAAATCCGCAAGAAAAACGATGACATCACCGCAAGTATCAATTATGCCAAACGCATACAAAATGCGATGTTTCCTGATATTAAAATCCTTGATAATACGCCAATTACCGATCATTTCATCTTACTAAAACCTCGCAACATTGTTTCCGGCGATTTTTATTGGTTTTTTAAAAGCGAAACACATTTATTTCTGGCAGCGGTAGATTGTACCGGGCATGGCGTGCCCGGCGCTATTATGAGTATGATAGGCTTTGAGCAACTCACCGAAATTGTTCGAGAGCACCAGCAACACAATCCATCGCTCATTTTAAAAGAATTACAAGAAGGCGTAAGGGCAATTTTAAAACAAGATGAAACCAATATTAGCGACGGTATGGATTTGGCTATCTGTGCAATTGAATTAGCAAATGGGAAAATCGAGTTTGCAGGTGCAAAACGTCCTATTATACTAATTACCGAAGAAGAAGGTAGCCCAAAAATGCACACTATCAAAGGCGATCGGCTTTCCATTGGCGGCATGAAACTCGAAGAAAACTTTACAACCCATACGTTTATACCCAACCGCTATTGTTACATCTACATGTTTTCAGATGGATATCAAGATCAGTTTGGAGGAGAGGAAAACAAGAAATTCATGTTTAAGCCATTGCGAAATTTGCTATTCGAAAGTCATCATATTCCTATGGAAGAGCAAAAGATTCTGTTAGAGGGGACGCTCGATAATTGGCGGGGAAGTAAAGACCAAATCGACGACATTTTGGTTATGGGATTTCGCCTGGAAGTGCCTCAAACGGCTGACCGTGTGTCTGCCGAATCAACCAATTTGTGAGTTTTGGGGTATGCTTCAAAGTACTAATGGCTACATTGGTGAGTCGCTCGTCGCCAAAAAGGCGTTGCAATGTGCGCCCTACGCGTAACCGAAGACGAAACGTTTGGTTCCAAACCGTTTGATAGTGTCTTTCCACTAAGAGTCGGTTATGCGAAGAAGAATCTTTCCCAAACTTCACTAAAATTCTACTCAACAACACTGCACCATGCATTGCCATTGCCATGCCATTGCCACACAGCGGGGTAATTAGCCCAGAAGTATCGCCTACCATCAGCATATGGTTTTCAATGCATTTTTTGGGAGCAAAGGATATTTCATTAATAACCTCCGGTTTTGCGAATAAAAAATCAGCATTATTGAAAATATCACACAAGTAGGGGTTTCGTTGTAATACTGCCTGCTCCATTGCCTCAATGCTACCATGTTGTTTTAAGGCTTTCCGCTCCGTGAGGTAACAGAGGTTATATCGGTTGTTTTCCACCTTTGAAATGCCACAATATCCCCCTTGAAAATTGTGAAGTGCTATGCGGTTATCGGGGAAATCGTATCGGATATGATATTTTACCCCCATATAGGGCGATCGGCTTTCCATAAACGAGCGTTGCAAAAATCGATCGAGCAAGGCTCGTTTACCATACGCACCAATTGCCCAAGATGCGTATAACGTTTCGCCTCCTTTTAAGCCTATTTCAAAACCTTCGTGCCGAAAAGAGACGGTTTCTACCGAAGTACCCTCTCTTACCTCCACCCCTTCTTGAACAGCAATTTGGCTCAGATAGCTATCGTACAAAAAACGACTGATCCCAAACCCACCACTATCGAGCGGTTGGTGCAGTAGCTGCCCCGATGGGCTAGAGACCTGTAAATCGTAGATACTGGTTGCTCCTTCAGGGAATAATTTAGTTTGGAGCAAAAAAGGCTTAACCTCATTCGAAATATACTCGCCACAAACGCGGTGGAAAGGGTAGCGCTTTTTTTCAACTAATGTAACTTTAAAACCCTGTCGGTTAAGCAAAATAGCCGACGTTAATCCGGCAAGTCCACCACCAATTACAATTACATGTGGCAACATGGCAATTCCATCTTTTACAATATCTTTAAATATAATATTTTAAAAGAATTGTCATCTTGATGTTATTTGCAAAAACCAAAAAACTTAAAAAACAAGGATTTAAAAATCTTTCTACCTTAAACGCGTTTATTAGTATTTCCCCTTTATCTATCCCTCCTCTTTCGCAATTCTTAATAGATTAAAAATCAATAAACATAGGCGTTTTGCTGCAGCTTTGCTTTTCTACTTTTTCCTATAGAAGCTTACCAATTCCGAATTTATAGCCTCTTTTAAAAATTAAAACAGACACTACATGTAATTACCAAAATAGAATTTGTGATTTGATGTTTTTTTTCTAATATAGACGTGTATCTAAAGTAATGTTGTTTTTCACAATTATAATAAGCATAGAAATCATTAAATGCTAAAAAACAATTTGCAACCTACATTAATATTCTCATCCTACAGTACAGTTACTAAGCAAAAAAGATAGTTTTATATTTTTTTCGGAGAAACCAATAAGCACTTTATCAATCTTATTGGTCATTTAAACTCCTGCATTAAAACCATAAAAAATACCCCCTATAACTATGGAAAGCCTGACCTCCTCCACGAGTGTTTAAATAAAATCACAATATAACAAAGCATACAATGAAAAGAAGAAAATTCATCAAAACTACAGCACTCTCTATGTCTTCATTGGTATTGTTATCAACAACAGCTTGCGATGGCGATGACAATACAATAGCCCCTATAGCAACTGATAAAAGAATCTTAATTATTGGTGCAGGAATCGCAGGGCTAAGTGCTGCAAAATACTTTAAAGATAGAGGGGTAGAAGTAATAATAATTGAATCGCAAGGAAAAGTAGGAGGGCGCTTAAAAACTAACCGAAGCTTAGGCGTTCCTTTTGATGAAGGAGCTAGTTGGATACACGGACCTAATGGTAACCCTATTACCGGAATAGCAAAAGAGGCAAGAGCTGATACTTTCGTAACCGATGATGATAAAGTGATTGTTTATGATATTGACGGTTCTGCATATTCAGATGATGTAATCACTGCTGCCGAAGAAAAGTACGAATCTCTCTTAAAAACGCTCAATGGCGACATAAACAAGAGTTTTGAGGAAGTGTTTTATAGTCAATATCCACAGTACCTTAACGATAGACTTTGGACGTATCAACTATCAGCGTACTTAGAATTTGACACCGGAGGGGATATTGGAGAGCTTTCTTCCCTAGATTTTGACGATGATGAAAATTATGGCGGAGCAGACGTGATTATTACTAATGGATATGATAAGGTTGCGGAATATTTAGCAGAAGGTCTTGATATTCGGTTAGATACTAAAGTAACAAATATTGATTATTCAGAAACGCTTACAAAGGTAACAACTGCCGGCGGTGAGGTGTATGAAGCGGACATTGTTTTGATTACAGTACCTCTAGGCGTATTGAAGCAAAATATAATATCATTTACTCCTTCGCTTCCATCAGCAATTAGTCAAGCTATCAGTAAATTAAAAATGGGTACTATTAATAAGTATTTATGTATATGGGACACCCCTTTTTGGAATACAGAATTGCAATATGTTGGCTACTCAAGCAAAACAAAAGGGAAGTTTAACTACTTCATCAATGTGAAAAAATTCGCAAATGCTAATGCGTTAATGACCTTCACCTTTGGAGATTATTCCGAACTAGCCGAGCAAATGTCAGACGATGAAATTATCACAGAGATAGTTGCGAATTTGAGATCTATCTATGGAAACGATGTCCCACAACCTACTAATATGTTAAGAACAAGATGGTTAGCCGATGAACACACATTTGGTGCTTATTCATTTGCAAGTAATGGGACACGTTCATCTGATTTTGCTGCTTTTGAAAACTCCGTTAACAACAAACTTTTTTTTGCAGGAGAACACACTTCCAAAGATTATAGAGGAACTGTGCATGGTGCATATTTAAGTGGTATTAGGGAAGCTGAAAAAATGGTAAAAGTGCTGTAAACAAACTTCATTTATTAGGAAGTTTGTTTATAATCGATTTTAAAGTTGGACTGATTTAGTAGCCAAAAAACCAAAATATAGATGATAGAAGATGTATTGAAGAAGGCTGAAAGTTTATTTTTTCAGCCTTTTTTGTTACTCTCATGTTATCCCTAAAACACAAAACCCCTGAAAATCAACGATTTAAAGGGGTTTTTGTAGCGAAGACGGGAGTTGAACCCGTGACCTCAGGGTTATGAATCCTGCGCTCTAACCAACTGAGCTACCTCGCCATTTTGTTTTCGGACTGCAAATATCGTATATGTTCAATTTTTAGCCAAGAATTACCTTAAAAAAATGTTTGTTGTACGTTCTCTTGTTTTTTCTATATTGCAAAAACCCTCTCCATCGTGATGTGGGCACTTTTCAATCTTAATTTTTTGACTATGGAGAAATACAAGTACGTCGCAGAATTTGAGATCAACGCTTCTCCCAAAATGCTATTTCCATATCTTTCTACAGCTTCTGGATTGGCAGAGTGGTTTGCCGATAGCGTATCGGTGAATGGCGACAAAGTTTTTCATATCAGTTGGGATGGGGTAAACCACCCAGCACGGATGGTTACCAAGCGTACTAATGCGCACGTGCGCTTTCAGTTTTTAAAAGAAGAAGAACCCGACGAGGATAGGGCTTCTTACTTAGATTTTAAAGTTGAGTTCAACGAGATGACACAAACGACCTTTCTTAAGGTAACTGATTATTCGGAAATGGATAATGAAGACGATTTGCGCGATATGTGGCAACAATTGATTGACCAATTGAAAGAAATTATCGGCGCTTAACGAAGTTGTACAACAAACGCATCTTTAAAACCTAGTTTTCGAACTTTATTGGCAAGTACTTGCGCCGCTGATTTTGAAGGCTCTTTACCTACCATGTATTTATAAATAAATTTATCGTTGCTGGCGTTTCGGTTAGTACCAATGCGAAGTTCTTCTACTTCCATTCCTAATTTTTTGAAATGTTTGCTGTTAAGTGGGACTTTTTTCTGCGATGCCATAATCTGCACCTTATAAATACTCGGTGTGTGCTGCTGCTCTACCATCGCTCGAAACGACCTGAAAAGCGAAGAAGCCAAATAAACCTGCCCCATTTCAGAGTTTAGATAACGGCTTTCTACAGCGTTGGTCATAAAGCCAAGCTCCACGAGTATTGCCGGCATGTTGGTGTATTGTAATACATATAAGTTGTAGCCTCGGTCGTAAGTACTCATAATGCCTCTACTCTTTCGTTGCGCACGGCTACTGAGGTCTTCATCTACCAATTGTGCCCATTGCTTACTTTTTTGGTGGGCATGGCTATGAATATGCACTTTAGAGCCATAAATCCATCGGTTAGGATTAGAATTGCAATGAATACTAAGAAAGTAGTCTACATCTAAGCGATTAGCCATTTCTACGCGATCTTCCAAGCTAACATAAGTATCGGTAGTACGAGTGTAAGAAACTTTTACATTTTTCATTTTTTGCTCGATATACCCGCCAACCTTCAGTGCAATCGCTAGGTTAAGATCTTTTTCATTCTTTTTACTTCGGCCACCGGGTTTGCCTGGGTCTTTCCCCCCGTGCCCAGGGTCTATAAGAATGTGTACCGTTTTCCACTGGTTATATCCGCCAACGGAAAACGAAAGGGTAGAGCTTGCCAAGAAGAACAAAACGAGAAAAATACGACGAATCATTGAGATGAGCCTAAATTATGTTTGTCAATCAAATGATTAAGGAAGTTTTCACAGCTTTCGCGAATGATTTGGTAGCAGCGTTCGAAACCATGTAAAGTATCGTAGTACGGATCGTGAACATCTTCTGCGGAAGCGTCATTATCAAACTCACGCATTTTGTGGATGGATACCTCCGTGCTTTTTGCCTTTTTTCGAAGACTTAGAATATCATCTAAGTTTTGGTCGTCCATGGCAATCACATAGTCAAATTTACTAAAATCGTCGCGAGTAAATTTTCGGCTACGGCTCTGAAGTTTTATACCATGTTGGAGTGCCGTTTCCCGCATTCTCGGATCGGGTAAGCTGCCTCGGTGGTACCCCGAAGTACCGGCAGAGTCTATACGAATAGACGGTTCGAGTCCTTTTTGTTTTACAAGGTGTTCAAAAACACCTTCTGCCATAGGAGAACGGCAAATATTACCTAAGCATACAAATAAAACGTTTATCATGGTTTACAAAGAAAGTAGATGAACCCCTCACTGTTATGTGGCTGCCGTTGCAATGAGCAGTAGCGAGGCGAAAAAATAAAACCGCAATATAGTAACTATATTACGGCGAAGATAAAGACAAATTTTGGGCTTCTCTTTTATTGTTGGTTGCGAAGTTGAGTTAAGGTTTTTTCTTGCTCGGCAATCCACTGTTCTTTGTCAAAATTCTCGCGTGGATGTTTTTCTGTATAAGGAACGTAAACTTGCCCGTAAAAATCAAATTGTTCTTGGAAATATTCTTCAATCATTAAAAAATTACTGTGAATGTTCGAGATTAAATTTTGGTAGTAAGGGTCTCGTATTTTCCCATATATTTTTTCGTAATATTCCACTTTAGCTTTTTGCTGCGTACCGCCTGTTTTTTCAGGTCCTAGTTTTCGTTGGGCAATAAGTTGTTGCTTCCATTGCATAAACTGGTTGTACTCCTGATCGCTGAAATCGAATAAATCTTTCCCAAAATAGGCAATCCATAATGCCTCATGCATTGGGTTTGCTTCTAACTTTTTCCAAACGTCCGGTTTGTTAAGCGGATCTACCACTTTACTACTAACCTGCCCTAGCGCAATAAACGGGGCAAGAACCCCGACAAGGATAAAAAGTTTAAAGACTTTCATGAACGTAAGGTTTGAAAATTAATTCAACAAATTTAAAGTGATTCACATCCTTTTACAAATATTTACATAACAAAGAAACTCAATCTCTCAGAAAAAAAGACGCTGTAAAGTTTGTTGTGCTTTACATTCTTGGTAGATTTGCGCCACTTTATGAAAAAGCAGCTATCATATTACTTTAGAACAGTGTCTCATGCATTTCTTGCAAGCAGCTTATTGCTATCGTTGTTTGTGCAAGGGTTTCAACATGAGCAGGCGACAAAGTGGCATACTGAACAAACACAGCAAGAAAGCACTACAAATAACTCAGAGGAAGATGAAAATGCTCCAAAAGCTAGTTTCCACGAGTTGAATCTTGCTAAAATTGCTCAGAACGTAACTGCTTTTCAAATAGCCCATCAACCCTACCAAGCAGTACCCTTTGTAGCTAAGTTTAGTTTTGTAAACCAATTCTTTTTTAGCGAAGACGTATTGCTTATAGCCCTACGTCCTTTGTATGAAGTAATCTTCATACATTATACGGCACCCAATGCCCCCTAGTTTATCCTATCTTCAAATTTCTTTTAAGAGAACCTACAATTTCAGGTAAGTTTTCTTCCTCCAACTATATGAAAAATAACGTTGGTACTTAGCCTATGTATGGGCCGATGTTCCCACGTAGTTCATATTTCTTAATCAAAAAATTCTCAATCTTAAAATACACTTATTATGAAAAATAGGTCAGGTATTATTTTACTTACCGCCATCATTACAGCACTGTGTCTGTTCTATCTATCGTTTACATTGGTTTCTCGCAACGTGAAGCAAAATGCAGACTCCTATGCACTCCAAGAAGATGGCACAGTAGATTATTTCAAAAAGCAAGAGTATATCGATTCGCTTTGGAATGAACCAGTGTATAATTTCATTGGTTTAGCAGAATTTACGTACAAAGAAGTAACTGAGAACGAGTTAAACCTAGGTCTTGATTTACAAGGCGGGATGCACGTAACACTCGAGGTTTCTCCTGTTGAGATTCTGGAAGCGCTTTCCGGAAACAGCACTGATGAAAGTTTCTTGAAAGCGATGGAAATGGCAAAACTGCAGCAACGCAATAGCCAAGAGAATTTCACCACCCTGTTTTTTAATGCATTTAGTGAAGTATCTAATGGGCAATCGTTAGCATCCATTTTTGCCAATAGTAGTAACCGAGGGTTGATCGATTTCAATTCTTCTGACGACGAAGTACGCCGTGTGGTAGAGCAAGAAGTAGACGGCGCCATGGATTTGGCTTTTAATATTATTCGTACTCGTATTGATAAGTTCGGGGTGTCGCAACCTAATGTACAACGTGTACAAGGTTCAGGGCGTATTCAGGTAGAACTACCCGGTGTGGATAATGCAGAGCGTGTGCGCAAGTTACTTTCGGGTGTTGCAAAACTTGAATTCTTAGAAGTATGGACGCCGCAAGAGTACATCCCATACCTACAACAGGCTAACGATGTGATTGTAAAGCGACAAAAAGCACTAGCCGTTTCAACCCCGACAGAAGATACCACAGAAACCGCTAGTTCAGCTACTGAAGAATCTTCCGATGGCTTGTTCGCTGAAGAAACTGCCGATCCGACACAAGAAGAATCCTTATTTGCCGATGGCGATAGCTCCGCTACAGACTCTACAGCAACCGATGATATTGCCACTGCCGATGCAAGCGTTTCTCCGTTGTTCTCTTTACTCCGCTCTAACCAAGGGCTTGTGTATAATGTGTTGGATACCGGTAAAATCAATGAAATCATTTTAGATGAAGAGGTAAGAACCTTAATGCCTCCCAATATGCAGTTCTTATGGTCATACAAACCATTCGATTTGCAAGAAGGAGACACTGAAGAGCTCATTCAGTTATATGTAGTAAAAAAAGGTAGAGGAGGGAAAGCACCTCTAACCGGTGAAGTTGTTGTAGATGCTCGCCAAAGCTTCGACCAATCGGGCAGACCTGATATTTCTATGAATATGAACGTAGAGGGAGCTAAGAAATGGAAAAAACTGACCGGTGCGAATGTAGGGAAACCAGTAGCGATTGTGCTCGATGATTACGTATACTCAGCACCAGTTGTAAATGGTGAAATTAGTGGCGGTAGCTCTCAAATTACAGGGAACTTCACCATCGAAGAAGCAAAAGACTTAGCCAATGTATTGAAAGCCGGTAAACTTCCAGCCCCTACGCGTATTGTAGAAGAAGTAGTAGTAGGGCCATCTTTAGGGCTCGAAGCTCAGCGCCAAGGTCTTGTTTCCATCGTGGTTGGGTTAGCACTTGTAATTGTATTCATGATAGCTTACTATGCGAAAGGTGGTTTGGTTGCCAACGCCGCACTGTTGATTAACATCTTCTTCATTTTTGGGGTTTTAGCACAGTTGAGTGCAGCGCTTACGCTCCCAGGAATTGCCGGTATCGTACTTACCATTGGTATGTCGATTGATGCCAACGTACTAATTTTTGAGCGAATCCGCGAAGAAATGCAAAAAGAAGGCAATAACTTGCTCAATGCCATTAATCTAGGATACGAACGTGCGTTTTGGACCATCTTCGATTCGAACCTTACCACCATGCTTACCGGTATTTTCTTGTATTTATTCGGAACCGGCCCTGTGAAAGGATTTGCCGTAACACTCATGGTAGGTATTGCCTGTTCGTTCTTCTCGGCAGTATTTATTACACGCGTAATTGTTTCTTGGATGACGAAGAAAGGTAACGAAAGTAAGATTTCGTTTGTAACTCCTCTTTCTGCCAAATTACTCGAAGGGTTTAACTTTGAGTTCTTGAGCAAGCGTAAAATTGCTTACATTGGTTCTTCTATCGTAATTGTAATAGGCTTGGTATTGATTGGCATTCAGGGTTTGAACCTTGGAGTAGACTTTAAAGGAGGGCGTTCGTACATCGTTTCGTTTACCGAGCAGATAGTGCCTTCGCAACTTGAGGTAGAACTTGCCGATGATTTTGAAAACGCAGGTGTGGAAGTAAAAACTTTTGGCGACAATAATACCTTGAAGGTAACCACAAGCTATTTAGTAGACGATGAATCGAGCGAAGCAGATACCAAAGTAATGCAAGCACTAATTGCCGGTGTGGAAAGCTTTACCAATAAGCAATATGCTAACAATGAGGCATTGCTCAATGAAGGGACGTTTATCATCCCAAGTACTTCTAAGGTAGGGGCAACCATTGCCGACGATATCGAGCAAGCCTCGCGCACATCGGTTGTGTTCTCACTCATTGCTATCTTCTTATACATTTGGGTACGCTTCCGCAGATGGCGTTTTGGTTTAGGTGCAGTCGTAGCCCTTTTCCACGATACCCTCATGGTACTTTCCGTTTTTGCCATTGCAAGAGCGCTGGGCATTGCTTTTGAAATCGACCAAGTATTTGTTGCAGCGATGCTTACCATCATCGGTTATTCGATTAACGATACCGTGGTAGTTTTCGACCGCGTGCGCGAATATTTGCAGCAGGGCATTAAAGAAGAGTTAATCGATACCTTGAACCGTTCGGTGAATAGTACCTTGAACCGTACGCTCATTACTTCGTTAACTACTTTGTTGGTGGTTTTAATTTTATTCTTGTTTGGCGGTGAAGTTCTACGCGGCTTCTCGTTTGCATTATTGGTAGGTATTATATTTGGTACGTATTCTTCTATCTTTATTGCAACACCTGTGGTGTATGATGTTGCTATGATGCAACGCAATAAAGCGACTGAAGACACGCAAAAGCCTACCGGAGGTAAAGGAAATAAAAAATCGAAAGCGCGTGCATAAGTAGCATAAAGCTCATATACAAAAGAGGTTGTCCGTTAAAGACAACCTCTTTTTTTATGGTATTTCTGAAAGGGAGGGTATTCTGTTTCGAGTTATCGGTTAATTTCTAGGAATTTCGCGATATCGTGCGATTCTCCCAAGACTACTAGCATATCTGTTGGCTGAATGACCGTTTCGTGCGAAAATTTCTTCAGCAAATGTTCGGCGAATACTTTCCTACCATCTTGGTACTCCTCGTACCGTCGTTTAATAGTGATGAGTTGCATCCGATAGTTCTCTTCAAAATCAATCTCCTCAATTGTGCGGTGAACCACTTTATGCGGTGGAACTATCTCGGCAATTTCATAGCCATCGGGTAAACTCAAAAACGATTTCATATGTGGCTTCAGCAGCATTTCGGCAATCATCGTTCCCACTTCATCTTCGGGCGAGAGGATTTCTTTCACACCTAATTTTTCCAAAATCAGGTGTTGTTGCGAGCTCATAGCGCGTGCGATAATTCGTTTCGCTTTTAGCTCGAGTAGAAGCACTGTGGTTAGTAACAGACCTTCAATGTTTTCGCCAATAGCAACCACTACCGCATCCATATCGGCGATATTTTGCGAACTAAGCGCTTTAATATCGGTAGAATCGAGTGCAGCCGCATAGGCTACATCGTCTTTTACCAAATCGACTCGTTCCATATCGCGATCAATCGCGAGTACTTCTGCACCTTTGTTAGCGAGCTTTTTGGCAATGGCTAAGCCGAATTGCCCTAGCCCAATTACTGCGAATTTGCTATCTGCCATCCGATGATATTTTATGGTGAAGATACAAATGAATTACATCGAGCGCACGTTCAAATGTCGTATTGTTACAAATGATTAAGTCTGCTTCGTGTTTATGCCGCTCAATATATTGCTCGTATGAAGGCATTACGTGGTTTTCATAGCGGTAGAGCACATCCTGTAAATCGTAGCCCCGTTCTACCTGATCGCGTAGAATTCGCCGCTTCACTTTAATGTAATCCTTTGCTTCTACGAATAGTTTTAGGTCTATCAGTCCGATTACTTCCGGTTCGTGTAGCGCAAAAATCCCTTCTATCAGTAAGATAGGCGCCGGTTCAAACACGAGCGATTTCGGCGTCTTTTGAGGATTATTATATGTGTACTCTTGCCTAATCACAGTTTCGCCTTGCTTTAATTTGCACACATCGCGGCGGAACGCCGCTAAATCGAACGAGTCGGGGGTATCGAAATTAGCCACTCCTTGTGCATCTTTCGGTTGCCGGTCGTGGTTGTGATAGTAGTTATCTTGCGAGAGCAAACAAACCTTATCATGCCCAAGCCGTTCGGTAAGTTGTTTTAAAAAAGAAGTTTTCCCGGAGCCACTGCCACCGGTAACTCCAACACAGTATGTATTCATCAGTTTTTTGCTTTGCCCCTGCAAAAGTATTTAAATTCTGGGGTTTCCATAGCTCGCTTTGCAAAACCCTACCTTCAAATCGGCACCCTGCCCATCGTAAGTTTGCATACAACATTCGGGGTACATTCCCATAGCCAATTATAGCGTTACGTTGTTTTTGCCAATAAATCTTGAGTATTTTGCGCACATCTTAAATTAGCGTTACGTATCTATATCTTCTTAGAATACTTCCACACATGATTCAAAACGTATCCGCACTGCAAACACAGCTTGCTACCCCACAAAATATCGTTATTCTTCCGCACCGCAAGCCCGATGCCGATGCCTTAGGTGCTGCATTAGCATTGGTACATCTGCTTCAAAAAATGGGACATGCGGCTACCGTCATCTCCCCTACCGATTATCCCTCCTTCTTGTTTTGGATGCAGGGGCATGAACAAGTTGTAATATTTTCAGAACAAACTGAACCACAAGTAGATATTTTGCTGCAAGAAGCTACGATGCTTTTTTGTGTAGATTTTTCCGGACTAGGCCGTATCGAAAAATTAGAGGAGCGGGTGCGCGCATTAGTAGGGCAAAAAACCTTTGTGATGATCGACCACCACCGGGGTAAAGAGGAGTTTGCCGATTTTGAATTGTGGGATATCAGTGCTTCTTCTACTTGCGAACTGGTGTACGAGTTTATGGAAATATTAGGAAAGACAGATTTGCTCGACGAAGCCATTGGGGAATGTCTATACGCCGGTATCATGACAGACACCGGCTCGTTCAAATATCCTAGCACTACCGGAAAAACGCATCGTATTGTTGCTGCCCTATTAGACAAAGGAATTAATGCTTCGCGGATTCACCGCCTTATTTTTGATACCAACTCGCTAAACCGTTTGCGTTTCTTGGGGTATGTCCTCAACGAAAAGCTGGTTGTAAAACCAGAATACCATACGGCTTACTTTGCTCTTTCCAAAGCCGAACTCGAAAAGTTTCATTCTAAAACAGGGGATACCGAAGGGATTGTCAACTATGCACTTTCGCTCGAAAATGTAGTGCTTGCCGCTCTTTTCATCGAGCGCGAAGAAGGCGGCACGAAAATGTCGTTCCGTTCGGCAGGAAATTTCTCAGTAGCCAACCTTGCCAACCAACATTTTAATGGCGGAGGGCACATCAACGCAGCAGGAGGCGCTGTAGACGATTCGCTCACCGATACGGTGAATAACTTTGAAAACTTATTGCCAAACTATCAGGCAGAACTGGTCGCTGAGTTTGCAAACAAAACAGCAAAATAAAATAACCTTTTCCGCATATAATCATTCATCTGAATAAAGGCGACTCAAAGCCTTAATCAACCTAAATTGTAAAGCTATGAAAACCACCCATGCATTCTTTAAATCGTTACTCCTAGGGAGTATTCTAGGTATAATGCTTACCGCTTGCCTCGAAGACGGCGTTGAAAACCGATCTGCTGCCGATGACGAAGCCATCCAGAATTACCTAAATACCTTAAACATTATTGCCGAGCGAACCCCTTCAGGCTTGTACTATACGATTTTGAGCGAAGGCTCCGGAGAGCCTGCCACCGAAACAATGATTTCCGATGTAGCCTACGACCTAACCTTACTGGAAAGCAACAGAGAAGTCGAAGCGGAAGATTCGTACGTGTTTCGGCCTTCTGTGGGCTCGTTTTTACCAGGACTAACCGAAGGAGTACAACTCATGCGCGAAGGAGCTACGTACCGTTTTTATGTTCCTTCTACGTTGGCTTTTGGCATTTCCAGTGGCGATTTGAACGGCGTTTTTGTCCCATCCAACTCCATCTTTATTATGGATGTTACCCTTAACGAAGTACGAACCGACGCCGAACAACGCGCCCACGAACAACAACTTCTAAACGACTTTCTAGCCGGCAACGATGAGCACACCGATGGCGCAGTAGATACCACTGCAACCGGAGTGATTAAAGCTGTAATTAACGAAGGCACCGGCTCACGCACTCCTTTTTATGGTGCAGGCATTGTCGTTTCGTACAATGGCAGGTTTACCGATGGAGAGGTGTTCGACCAAAACGCAGGCTTATCCTTCTCGCTCGATACACTCAGCCTTATTAAAGGATGGTACGATGGCATCAGCCGAATGAAAATGAACGAAGAAGCCCTTCTGCTGATTCCCTCGCACCGAGCCTATGGCGAATCGGGAACTATTGACATTCCTCCATTCACGCCACTGGTTTTCCGAGTTCGCCTAGAAAATTTTTAATCTTTTCAAACACTCGTATATGATTCCCACTACATATAAAAAACACCTATTGCATTACGTCAGTATTTTCTTTTTGCTTACGGCTTGCGAAGAGGAAACCGTTTCGGTACTTACCCAAGCCGAACGCGACGACATCATTCTGCAAGCCTACTTTGAGGAAAATCAGTTAGACCCTACCAAAACCGGGAGTGGTCTGTATTACGAAGTACTATACGATAGTACCCCTGCCAATGGCGAAATTATTTCCATCCATTATGAAGGGCGCCTGCTATATGGCGATTTGTTTGATAGCTCCTATCTGCGCGACGACCCTTTTGAAATAGAACAGGGTACGGGGCGCATTGTAGAAAGCTTCAATGCCGATGGCTCTCCTATTTTTGGGACTTCTGGGGTAATCGAAGGGTGGCGCGAGGCTACTTTGCTCATGGGTGTTGGCGATTTAATGCGCTTCTACATTCCCTCGGGTTTGGCATATGGCGTTAGAGGAAGCGGCAATAGCATTCCGCCCAACTCCATCCTCGTATTTGATATGAAACTTGTTGAAGTACTAGACTAGCGCTTTTTAAGCAAAAGCATTTTTACACATGGCAATACTCAGCGCTCAATTGCGGGGCTGAGTATTTTTTTGTACACACCCAAGGGGAGGGCTGAGTTGATGTACCATACTCAACAAACAAGCCTAGCTACAATGTGTTATCAGTAACAGACACTAACCGATTTAAATATGAAAAGCAATTCCGAAATCCCAGTGTATTGTATTAAAGATTTTTCGGCAGATGCTACGCAAAACCTGGATTTCGATATTAAAATTTTAGAGAACCTAGTCGATGATTTCGAGTTTACCAGCCACCCACATCGGCACGATTTCTACGATATTTTAATCATTACGGCGGGGTCTGGTTCGCATACCATCGACTTTGTAACCTACCAGGTAAAGCCATGCAGTATTTTCTTTCTCACACCGGGGCAAGTGCATTCATGGAAACTTTCTAAAGATGTGAAAGGCTACTCCATCTTTTTTAAGCCTTCGTTTTATTTGCTCGATTGTAATCAAAAAAAACTACTCGATTTCCCCTTCTTCCACAGCTTAAATAATGTGCCATATTTATATATGGATTGCATCGCTGATCCGTTTTTTCGGCAACTGATTAAGGAAATCTATGAGGAAAATCGTACCCAACAGTTAGGCCGCGAGCAAGTAGTACGTGCCTACCTCGATGTGGTACTCACAA
>CAYMYI010000029.1:0-6486 GCA_964394585.1 uncultured Roseobacteraceae bacterium | reverse complement strand
CCAAGCAGATGACTCTCGGGCGCACAATGCGGCTTCAACGTATCAAATGCGATTATTTGAGCAACTCATTGATAAGCACATCCGCCAAAAACGTAAGCCTGCCGATTATGCTGAAATGCTCAACATCTCCCCGAAACACCTTACCACCCTTTGCAAACGAAATTTGGGTAAAACTCCCAGCGAACTGATTACCGAGCGCCTCATTTTAGAAGCGAAACGATTCTTGACGTTTTCTGACCACACTGCCGCGCAAATTGCACACGAACTCGGCTTTAACGATAACTCCTATTTTACCAAGTTTTTTAAGCAGCATACACAACGTACACCCGAGCAGTTTCGCAGCGAAATAACTACCACTTCGTAAAAACTACCACAAGAAGCGAAAAAACTACCATAAAAAGGCGTAGCATACCTTGTTATTTTGTCAGTAACTAAATCACTGACTACTATGCTTGCTGTATTAATCACTTTCGTTGTTATTGTAACGCTAATTTCGCTTTATGCTGTTGCGCGTGTACTGACTCTTACCGGAATGGTAAAACGCCGCAACCGAGCGGTTCCTTCAGGAAACACACGTACAGCATACTACATGTTGGGATTCCTGCTTTTACTGATGGGAGGGTTCTGGTGGTACTTCTTTCATGCTCAACCAGATTTGCTACCCGAAGCTGCCTCGGAACATGGGCTGCAAACCGATAATCTGTTCTACATTGCCATAGGGGTTATCCTCGTTCCCTTCACTTTATTAAACATCTTGCTGTTTTATGCCGCTTTTCGGTTTCGTTACAAAGAAGGGCGCAGGGCGGTGTTCTATCCTGAAAATAATCGGTTAGAAATGGTGTGGACTATTGTGCCAACCTTGGTGTTTACCACATTAATCCTGATGGGCTCGCGCCTGTGGAATCAAATAACCGATGCCCCCCCAGAAAATGCGGAAGTGATAGAGGTGATGGGGTTTCAGTTTGCATGGAAAGTACGCTACCCCGGAGCTGATAATACCTTAGGACAACGTGATTATCAACTAATTGATGCGGTAAATGATTTTGGGATGGATGTGAGTGACCCGTACACCTTCGACGATTTTGTACCCCAAGAAATTCACATTCCGAAGGGAAGGCCTGTGGTGCTTAAGATCTTTTCAAAAGATGTAATCCACAGTGTGTTTTTGCCGCATTTCCGAGTGAAAATGGATGCAGTACCCGGAATGCCTACCCAATTTTGGTTTGTACCTCGGCTGAGTACTGCAGAAATGCGCGAACGGGTGGGAAACCCCGATTTCAACTACGAAATGGCATGTACGGAAGTGTGCGGTAGAGGACATTTTGCCATGCGCATGAAAGTGATTGTAGATGAACCACAAGACTACGAAAAATGGAAACGGGAGCAAACCGCGTGGCTCAAGCGCAACCCCGATTACCTAGCCAAAGTCCCCGAAGCATTACGCCCTATCGCTCGCGAGAAAGCCGGCATTCCCCCTGAAAACATTGATGAACTTACCCAACAGGCAAACACCCGATAGCGTAACGGTTTGCCCCACTCACTACCTAAATTCAATCATTACAAAAAAATACTATTATGGCAACTATCGACGCTATTTCCACCGAACAAACCCAACACGCGGCGCATCATTCCGATAACTTTATCACAAAATATATTTTCAGTACCGATCATAAAACTATCGGAAAGCAGTTTTTGCTGATGGGTATTTTTTGGGCAATTGTAGGAGGTCTACTTTCCGTCTTGATTCGTCTGCAACTAGGTATGCCCGAATGGAGCATGGAGTGGCTCGCTCCTGTATTGGGTAAATGGGTTGCCAACGGCAAACTCGACCCCGAATTTTATCTTGGCGCCGTTACCATGCACGGCACAATCATGATGTTTTTAGTACTCACTGCCGGATTGAGCGGCACGTTCAGCAATTTCCTGATTCCCCTGCAAATAGGAGCACGCGATATGGCATCCCCTTTTATGAATATGCTTTCGTTTTGGTTTTATTTCCTAGCGAGCATCGTATTTTTTGTGTCATTTTTTGTGGAAAGTGGTCCTGCTATGGGTGGGTGGACCGTCTACCCGCCGCTAAGTGCCTTACCCGAAGCCGTATCGGGTTCTGGTTTGGGAATGACCCTCTATATCGTAGGCTTTGTGTTGTTTATTGCTTCAACCCTAATGGGAGGGCTAAACTACATGGCTACGGTAGTGAACATGCGTGCAGAGGGCATGTCGATGAGCCGCCTACCCCTTTCTGTATGGGCTTTATTTTTTACAGCCATTATCGCGTTGCTTTCGTTTCCGGTGTTGCTGAGTGCTTTGTTGCTGCTCTTCTTCGATCGCTCGATGGGTACGAGCTTTTATCTTTCCGAAATCTACATTGGTGGCGAAGCGATGAGCAATATCGGAGGAAACCCAGTACTGTATCAGCATTTATTCTGGTTCTTGGGACACCCCGAAGTATATATCATCTTTTTGCCGGCTCTCGGGCTAACCTCTGAAATTGTCGCAACAAACGCTCGAAAACCCATTTTTGGGTACAAAGCCATGATTATTTCGATGGGGGGCATTGTAGTGCTTTCCTTCGTGGTGTGGGCACACCATATGTTTACTTCGGGTATGAACCCATTCTTAGGAACTGCCTTCATGATCGCCACCCTGATTATTGCCGTTCCTTCTGCTGTGAAAGTGTTTAACTACATCACCACACTTTGGGGCGGGAATATCCGCTTTACTTCAGCAATGTTGTTTTCCATTGGGCTGATTTCCTTCATCATTTCCGGAGGACTTACCGGTATTATTTTAGGAAACGCTCCGCTTGATATTCACCTACATGATACTTACTTCGTAGTGGCGCATTTCCACTTAGTAATGGGCGTCCTTGCCTTTTTTGGCACATTTGCGGGGGTATACCATTGGTTTCCAAAAATGTTTGGGCGGATGATGCACGAAGGGCTAGGACGTATGCATTTTTGGATTACGTTCATCGGGTCGTACCTCATGTTTATCCCTATGCATTACATAGGGTATGCAGGCTACCCTCGGCGCTATTACTCGTTTACTAACTTTGAATACATGAATAATTTCGCCGACCTCAACTGGTTCATCAGTATAGCGGCAATTCTAACGGCGGCAGCACAAGGCATCTTTTTGTTCAACTTCTTTTACAGTATGTTCCGCGGAAAGAAAGCCCCACAAAACCCTTGGGGTGCCAATACGCTAGAATGGACTACCCGTGCCGGCGACCCAGGACATAACAATTGGCAAGGGCCTCTTCCCAAAGTAC
This sequence comes from uncultured Roseobacteraceae bacterium, assembly GCA_964394585.1. GTDB lineage: Bacteria > Bacteroidota > Bacteroidia > Cytophagales > Flammeovirgaceae > CAYUJH01. Next base: position 3,212 of record CAYMYI010000029.1, on the reverse strand, counting down.
ACCGTTGGCCATACGACTATAGCAAGCCAGGAGCGAAAGAAGATTTCATTCCGCAAAATGTGCCACTTGAAGAAACACCTGAGTCGAACACCGACCGCGAAAACCGCCTCTTGGCACAAAAACAATCCGCACAAGAAAACACACAACCGCTATGAAAAGGAAATCATTTTTAGCAAGCATTTTCGGGCAGCGTTGCCCACGCTGTCGGCAAGGGAAGCTCTTTACCCACCGCGCTTATGATTTGCGGAAATTCATGCAAATGCACGAGAAATGCAGCTGCTGCAACCTTCATTATATGCTTGAGCCTTCGTTTTTTGAAGGAGCTATGTATGTAAGCTATGCCATGCAGGTAGCGATTTTTATAACTACTTTTATTGCCATTAATGTGCTTTATGGCGAAGCCCCCGTATGGGCATACGTAGGGGCTACCGTAGGAACGGTAGTACTCCTATCGCCCTTGTTATTTCGCTTGAGCCGCACTATTTGGATTCATTTTTTTATACGCTACCGGCATGACGCAGCAAACTGTGTGGTTAAATCTGAAGTTCAAGAAAAAACATTAGAAATAACAGAGTAAAAAAAGCTATGAATTCTTTCATCGAAAAGCTACAAAATAACCTACAGCCTTTGCTGGAAACCTTAATGCAGCATCCCCTTAACAGGGCTATGAAAACTGAAGCCGATGTTCGCATCTATATGCAACACCACGTATTTGCCGTGTGGGATTTCATGACCCTTGCCAAGGCGTTGCAAAACCAGTTTACTTGTACTACCCTGCCTTGGATGCCCACGCCGTATCCGCATTTGCGACGCTTTGTGAACGAAATCGTTTTAGAAGAAGAGTCCGATGTAGATGCCGAAGGCAACCCCATAAGCCATTTTGAAATGTACCTTGCCGCCATGAAGGCACTGCAAGCCGATACTACGGCAATCGATAGGTTCTTAGCTGCACTTGCTGAAACACAACCACTAGATGCTCTTGAGCAAGCTGTACTGCCCATGCCAGTAAAACACTTTGTAGCCTATAACCTGAGCGTAGCACTGCAAGGGAAACCACACGAAATTGCCGCAGTATTTACTTTTGGGCGCGAGACAATCATCCCCGATATGTTTGCAGGTATTGTAGCACAAATGCCCGATACAGAAGCCTTCGCGCCTTTGCGCTATTACCTCCATCGGCATATCGAACTTGATGGAGATGCCCATGGCCCCATTGCTTTAACCATGATGGAAGCCGTATGCGGAACAGATAACCAAAAATGGCAAGAAGCCGAATTAGCCGCACAGAAAGCCTTACAGCATCGCATTGCTCTTTGGAGTTTGGTGGCTCAAGAAATTGAAGAAAAAGTAACAGCCGTGGTTTCAGGAAATTAAAAACGAATGTGATATGTAGCATCCAAGCACCAACATACCTCATGGAATACGCCTCTCGCTACACAAAAACTAAGTGGTTTGCAGGAGTAGTTTTTATAAATTCTGCACCAATTGAATATTATTCCCACAGGTATCCTTGAGAATAGCATATTTTACATTTCCCATTTGAGTTGGTTTAACGCTGAACTCTACCCCAAGCGCTACCAACCTTTCGTACTCGAAGTCTATATTTTCAACATCAAATTGTGTCCAAGGAATACCAGCCTCCAATAATGCCTCTTGGTATACTTTAGATGGCTCAAAATGATTGGGTGCGGGCTCTAACAGTAACTCTGGGCCATCTTGCCATTCTTTGGAAACTAACGTCAACCATCGGTTGCCACCCCCTAACGGTTCGTCCTTTTTTTTGATAAAACCTAATTTCTCAGTATAGAATTGTAAGGCTTTTTCTTGGTCTCTAACCGGAATACTAATTAGTGTTACTTTCATGTGCTATGTTTATAAATAGTTCGGTTTTGGAGGAGGCTTACAGTTGGCAAACATGTTCTTATTTTTTATATCGATAATGTCCGATTATTCTAAAGTCGAACAGCATATCTTCCAATACTTGTCCACTACCGATATTGTGAATTATCAAAAATCTTTCACCATTTTCAGTTTTCTTATTTGATACTATTCCAATATGTGTTATTCCACCGCCTAGGTTCCAACAAACTATATCTCCTGGTTTGTATTCATTTGGGTTCTTGGTGATGGGAAGGGTAGTTCCATATCTTTCAAAAAATGTCATGAGATTTGGAACTCTTCTGTGGTCAATATTCTTGTCGGGCTGAGTTAATCCCCAATTTTTTGGATACTTACCAAAGTTCGCTTTCATGTCTTCGTGAACTTCCTTCTGCAAGTCGATTCCGAGCTTACGATATGCTCTTATAATTACATCGGTGCAAACACCTTTATTTGGTGGTACGTCTCCGTTAGGATAGTCAAGTCTAAAATATGATGGATCATACTCAACATAGTGTTCCGTGAGAGTCAAAGTTGAGTCCGCTAGTTCTTTATAAAAATCGGTCTGTCCATATACTGATCCTGCTGTCAGTAAAAAGATGAATATGTTTAGTAGTTTCTGTTTCATTACATGTGTTAACGGTTAGTATATGCGTAGTGCGACCGTTTAGGGAGCATTAAAAATATACAATGTTGTAAGCATTATTTATTTAGTTTTAAATTTCGGCTTTCCAATTTGTCCAAAACATACAGGATTTGGTAGGGAATTTGGGTCATTAAAAAAATCATTTGCCGCTAGCATAGCACATTGATTCCCCCAATTCGTAGTTGGGGTGTGTTTCCAGCCTTTAAATATTAGGTGATAGCTATTGGTAAAATTCGGTATCATTGCCTTTACCCATTTCACAGGTGTTTCGTTATCGTACTCTCCGTTTATGAACAACACAGGAATATTACTTTTTATTGCTTGGTTTTCAATTTCGGCTACGCTTTTCACTCCCCAAATTTTACATACTACATTGTCGAAAACAGCAGGTGATAAACCCCTTACCTCGGAATACTTAGTTGTTTCATTCTCTATTTTTTCGAAGGAATTAAATGGATTTTCTTCTGCACACCAAACCGAAAGACGCATTCCCATTCCTGCACCTCCATCAGGCTCTTTGAAAAGATAGGAAAGTTGTTCTTTTACTGATGTTAAGTCGTTATTTAATAGTCGATTTATCTCGAAAGGAATATTAGGAACATCTCCTGTTGATGCTGAAGTAAATACGGTTATTAAGAGTCTGTTGGGAAATTTTATTTTGTTGTTTTGCCAATTCGCCAAAGCGATA
>CAYMYI010000028.1:705-40209 GCA_964394585.1 uncultured Roseobacteraceae bacterium | reverse complement strand
GGCAGCGTCGGCGAACCTATTAACGAAGAAGCCTGGCACTGGTACCACTCGCACGTGGGTAAAGGTCGCTGCCCTATTGTAGATACCTGGTGGCAAACCGAAACCGGCGGCATCCTGATTTCGCCCATTGCAGGGGTAACGCCTACCAAGCCGTCGTATGCTACCTTGCCCCTCCCGGGTGTACAGCCAGTTATTGTGGATAATGAAGGCAATGAAATTAAAGGTAATAGCGTAGAAGGCAACTTATGTATCAAGTTCCCGTGGCCTTCGATGCTACGCACTACCTATGGCGACCACGATCGGTGCCGCCAAACGTATTTTTCTACTTTTAAAGGATACTATTTTACAGGTGATGGCGTAAAACGCGACGAAGACGGCTACTATCGAATTTTGGGTAGAGTTGATGACGTTATTAACGTCTCAGGGCACAGAATGGGCACTGCAGAAGTGGAAAATGCCATCAATGAGCACCCGAAAGTGGTGGAATCTGCCGTGGTAGGTTACCCACACGAAATCAAAGGGCAAGGCATTTATGCCTATGTAATCGCCGATCTAACCGACCGCTCAGAAGAAAACCTCATCAACGAAATCAAGATGACAGTCAACAACATTATCGGACCAATAGCCCGACCCGATAAAATCCAAGTGGTATCGGCATTGCCTAAAACGCGCTCAGGGAAAATCATGCGTCGCATCTTGCGTAAAATTGCCGCCGGGGAAACCAATTTTGGAGATACCTCCACCTTGCTCGACCCTAGCGTTGTAGATGAAATTCTAGAAAAAGCTGCCATAGCGCAGTAAGTCCGTTTCAGTTTCATATGCGAAAGTCCTCGGAGGTTTTTCTCCGGGGATTTTTTCTAATAAAAAAATGCTCGATTTAGAAGGTAACCTCCAATACACCCCATTTTTCGGTAACAAGAAGCTGAACTGGGAATATCTACCTAGCAGAGAAAAAATCAAGTAATTTAGCAGCCATCATTCTTTCCTTATCTACCTTAACCTTTCAAAACTAAACACATTTATGGTCCGCCTTATTTTTCGCCTCATCTTCAAACTAAACAAATGGCGTGTAATCGATACACTCGATACTAAAAACAATATAAAGCAATGTGTAATGATTGCCGCCCCGCATACTTCTAATTGGGATTTGGTCTATGCCATCGCAGGGCTTAATATCTTAGGGGTAAAAACCAAATTCACCATTAAAAAAGAGTGGATGCGGTTTCCGCTCAACATTGCCATTGGCCCTATGGGGGGCATCGGAATCGACCGTCGCCCCAAAGATAAATCGGGCGAAAAGCGTAAAATGGTCGACGTGATGGCAGAACTTTACCAAAAATATAACGAGCTAAACATCTTGGTTACTCCGGAGGGCAGCCGCAGCAAACGTACTAAATGGCGCACCGGGTTTTATTATGTAGCCCTTAAAGCAAAGGTGCCTATTTTGTTTGGGTATGTAGACTATAAGAATAAAATTGCCGGCATTGGTGGCATGTTAAATCCTACGGGAAATATTGAACAAGACATGAGGAAAATCATGGAGTTTTACAGTAAAATCGAAGGGAGATATCCAGAGCGCTTCAGCCTCGATTTGGAGTATGTTGGGTAAGAGACTTACTACTGATACAGGACGCTTGCCGCCTCATGATTAACCTTATTCAACGCTGAAGAATGTATAAAGCAGCAAAAAAAACTCATATCTTTCTAGTAAAAATACGATAATGTCCATTTTCGGTGTTTGCTATGTAACGAAGAAAATAAAAAGTAAAATGTTTCAGTTAATGAAACTTTTTATATTTTTCAATAAATCGTTTCAAAAATGAAACATTCTTCATGTTTTTCAAAATACGTTACTGTAATTTAGGTAAAATATTACATCAAAAGACCTGTTGAATTGTGAGGAAAAACCTTGGTTTTTTCTAAATCTGAATGCTTGCAAGAGTTGTATCTTAAATGTTTTCTATATCACTATAATACACAGCTCAGTGTTTGACAATATCAAGACTAAGCGATGTAAAGCGGTTATAAGCTAAATTAAATGGGTTAGAAAAACTGATGGTAAAACTCTAACAGAGGTTTCACTCTTTAAATAAAAGTCGGCTGAAAGAAATTTCATGCGTCTTGTGTAACCACTCTGCCACAAAAGGGATGTGGTTTGCCCCTAAAAAGACTACGATGCGCTCAGTCGGATATCTGCTGCATAAGGTGGCGATATTTTGGGCTATCGCTTGGTTACGCCATTGCCAATATTCCCAGTATTTTTGGGTAGCACGCGAAGTTTCGAGGCTGCGCATGCTGGAAAAAGCTTGTACAACAAGGGTATCGTGGTATGCGGTATTTAAAAACTGAAGCGCTCTGCTTTGTTGTGTAGCAAAATAATCGAGGGAGTCGTAAGTACCCCAAAGGGATGCTCGTAACTCGCGGGCATTCAGGTTGAGGGCTCGGCGCAAACGCTTCTCCGATTTCTGCTTAGCTTTTTGGTATTTTCTGAACCAGCGTTGGTCATCTACACCATGCAGTTTTTCAATCTGAAGCGTATCGGCAATAGGGAAAATTAGATTGCCAAACTCGCTTCCATCGAGTTGCAGTGCAAGGGCTATGAGTACGCGGTCTTCCATGAGGTATTGCTCAAAGGTTTGAAGCCACTGTACCCGCAGGTTTTGTTTCATAGGCTCTAGGGCTTCAAAAAGCTGATAGAGCTGGTAGTAGAAGTTTGCCAAATCGTAGGCAACGTACAAGTGAGCTGCAAGTTCAGCCCGTTTCGATAGCGACGGTGATTGCTGTAAACGAGTGTACAAGGTTTGTATCTGTTCAGAAGAAGGTACGGTGGCAAGGTTATTTTTTTCTTGCAGCTGTTTCATGGTTTTGCGGAGCGATTTTTTCCCGAGTTTCATAGCCGTGGCACGCAGCGAAGGGGGCATAAACTCGGTGGCAATGTGTTGGGGCTGAAAAGCCATCACAGCGTCGGATACTGCCCCGAACCGTTCGGCATTTCGGTCGGGGAACGTGTGAGTAACCCCTACAAGCAGCACTTGGGGGGTTTGCCCCCATACATTTGCCGATAGCAGCAGTACCCCTACCGCGAATGAGGCGAATGCATACCGCATGGGTTTACCACTCCGTATGGAAAATGCCTTCACGGTCGGTACGCTCGTAGGTGTGCGAGCCAAAGAAATCGCGTTGAGCCTGCACCAGGTTTACCGGCAACCTGCCGCTGGTAAAGGAATCGAACCAGTTGAGCGAAGCGGCAAACGCTGTACATGGAATGCCAGCACTTACGGCTGCTTGCACAATATAACGTATGCTAGCTTCGGCACTTTGCAAGGTAGCGCGGAAGGCATCGTCGAGTAAAAGGGAAGGTAAGTCAGGAGTTTTGGTGTATGCCTGCATGATATCTTCTAGCAATGCTGCCCGAATAATGCAGCCTCCTCGCCAAATTCGGGCAATATCCACCATATTTAAGTGGTAGTTGTACTCTTCAGAAGCAGCTTGTAGCAGTGCCATACCCTGAGCATACGAAACCACAAAGGCAAACAAAAGTGCATTTTCAGCATGTTTTACAAACTCGGCGGTATCTTCTGCGGTGGATAGTGTTGGTTTAGGATAGTGGTGAGCAAGTTCTTCGCGCAGTGCTTTAAACGAAGAGGTTTCGCGCATGGTAACGGCGGCATCGATCGTAGGCACGGGCATGCCCAAGTCCATGGCATTTTGCGACGTCCATTTTCCCGTACCTTTTTGCTTGGCTTTATCCAGAATTTTATCGACTAGCTCGCCAGACTGGTTTAGTTCATCGGCTTTCGAAAAAATCTTAGCGGTAATTTCAATTAAGAACGATTGCAACCTTCCCTCATTCCATTTCCCCAAGGTATCGGCTAATTGGGGGTTAGAAAGTTGAGCACGCTGTTTCAGTAAATCATATATTTCTGCAATAAGCTGCATCATGCCGTACTCGATGCCATTATGCACCATTTTCACGTAATTCCCTGCCGACGTTGCCCCCAAGTAGGCAACACAGGGCTCGTTATTTACTTTCGCCGCTACGGCTTCAAGAATGGGGCGAACCATCTCGTAGGTTTCTGCATCGCCACCGGGCATGATGCTCGGCCCACGGCGTGCCCCTTCTGCCCCACCGGAAACACCCATCCCCATAAACCGTATGCCTTTTTCGGCGAGGTATTCAAGGCGGCGATTGGTATCGGGGAAGTAAGAGTTTCCGCCATCAATAATTAAATCGCCTTTTTCTATTAAAGGAATAAGTTGTTCTATCACTGCATCGACGGCTCCCCCTGCTGAAACAAGCAACATGATTTTTCGAGGAGTTTTAAGCGCACGTACGAAAGCTGCCAAATCGCTCGTACCTGTTACGGGGAATGCTTTGCCTTCTTCGAGCAATGCTTCCACTTTTTTAGGGTCGCGGTTGTAGCCACATGCCGAAAAGCCATGTTCTGCTACGTTGAGAATAAAATTGCGCCCCATGACGCCCAAGCCGATGAGTCCGAAATCGTAGTGTGCCGTTTCCATATGTCTTTTTTTTATCCTGTTTTAATGAATGCGTTGTGGAGAATACACCAATAAACAAACCTCTTTAAAAATATTCGTGTAATCAAATATAAAAAAGGAAGTTCTTCGGAAAAGATTTGCGCTTGGTTGGGAAAGTGCTTTATTCGAGTATGCATAACCCAAAACATGTCTGATTATGGCTCAAGCCCCTCCACTTATTATAGTAATTTTTGGTGCTTCTGGCGACCTTACCTTCCGCAAGCTCATCCCTGCGGTATACGATTTGTACCGGGGAAACTTCTTACACGAATCGTTTGCAGTACTTGGTGTTTCGCGCACCGAGTTTTCCGACGACGATTTCCGCAAAAAAGTACTTTTCGAAAACGACGCATTCGAGTCGTTCTTGGGGAAGGAAAAAGAATTGGTGGAGCGATTTAGCAAAAAGCTCTTTTATACATCGCTGAATACGAAAGCTCCTGAAGAATATTTCCGCTTACGCGACCGCCTGGACAGCCTCAATACAAAGCACAATACGGAAGGCAATTACATTTATTACCTTTCAACCCCCCCTAGTCTGTACGATATCATACCGGAAGGACTTGCCAAGTTCGATTTAAACCGAGAATACCCGGGCTTCCGCCGACTCATTGTTGAGAAACCCTTTGGGTACAACTTGGCGAGTGCCCAACGGCTCAACGAAAAACTACTTGCCCATTTTCCCGAAGAGCAGATTTACCGTATCGACCATTACTTGGGGAAAGAAAGCGTTCAGAACTTATTTGTAACCCGGTTCGCTAATGGGGTATTCGAACCTCTTTGGAATCGTAATTACATCAGCCATATCGAAATTTCAGCAGCAGAAACCTTGGGCGTGCAAAGCCGTGGTGGCTATTACGACACCTCCGGCGCACTTCGCGATATGGTTCAAAATCACCTTATGCAGTTGGTAGCCTTTATTGCTATGGAGCCCCCTGCCGTGATTGAAGCCAACGCCGTCCGTAACGAAAAAGTCAAGCTGTTCAAATCAATCCGTATCTTAAAAGAAGAAGAAGTGCCCGACTACGTAATTCGCGGACAATATGTAGGCGCACAAATAGGCACAAAACACATCAAAGGATACCGAGAAGAACAAGGCGTTGCCCCCGACTCTCGTACCGAAACTTATGTGGCGCTGAAGTTTTTTATTGATAATTGGCGGTGGGCAGGCGTTCCATTTTACATCCGTACTGGCAAACAACTTCCCGTGCGCGTTACCGAAACGGTTATCCATTTTAAGCGGCCTCCACATCATTTATTTTCAGATAACCAGAGTATGGAAGGCACACACAACCAACTGATTATCCGAATACAACCCGATGAAGGGCTGAGCCTTCGGTTTGGGATGAAAGTACCAGGAGCCGGGTACAAAATCAGCGATGTAAACATGGATTTCCACTACTCGGAACTTGCGAATGCCTACATTCCTAGTGCCTATGAACGCCTTCTGCTCGATTGCATGCATGGCGATGCTACGCTCTACGCTCGCAAAGATGGCGTTGAAGCTGCCTGGGCATTTGTAGAGCCCATCTTACAAGCGTGGGAAAACAACCCGAACATCACTCTGCACGGTTACCCTGCCGGCACTTGGGGCCCCGAACCTGCCGATTCGCTCATTTCTGAGGGAACTTGGCGGTATCCTTGTAAAAACCTTACCGACGATGACGGCTTCTGCCGATTGTAACATTTAACCTTTACGACGATGAGACCTGACATTCACATATATGCTACCCCGCAAGAAGTAGCTGAAAAATTTGCTCTTTTCTTACGCGAAAAAGTTGACAAAAAAGAAGGACTATTCCACTGGGCACTTTCCGGAGGGAGTACTCCCAAAATATTATTTGAGCACTTAGCGAACACGCACAAAGCAACCTTCCCTTGGGAAAAGCTGTGCCTGTATTGGGGCGATGAACGCTGCGCCCCCCCCCAACATGCTGAAAGCAATTACCGCATGACCTACGATACACTCCTAAAGCATGTCGGAATTCCTATTGCTCAAATTCACCGAATAAAAGGCGAAAACGAACCCGCCGCAGAAGCCCAACGCTATGGCAACGTTCTACACGAAAATATAGGAGGGAACATCCCATCATTCGATTTAATCATGTTAGGAATGGGAGCCGATGGGCACACCGCATCTATTTTTCCACAACAGCTGGAACTACTCACTGCTACTGAATTATGCGGAGTAGCACAACACCCAGAAAACGGGCAGTTCAGAGTAACGCTAAACGGCACAGTACTCAATGCCGCTCGTGAAGTGGTTTTCTTAGTTACAGGAAGTGGAAAAGCTGAGAAAGTACACGAAATAATTGGGCAAACTGCAACAGCAAAACAATACCCTGCTGCGCACATCAACCCTATAAACGGAAGACTACACTGGTTTTTAGATGCCGCCGCCGCCGAACGGTTAAATGCCTAGCACCTCTTGCTATGAAAAGTAGTTTGTAAACTCTTTTAAATATGCTAAAAACCGATGAAAACGATTTTTTCGAAGCTGTGCTGTTACAGTCGTTAGGTGAACCCCCTACCATCCGCCGTATCCAATTTCTTTCAGGAGGATACGGGAACAACGTAGTAAGGCTAGAAACAAGCCAAGGAAATTTCTGCATTAAATGGAATGAAACCCTACCCGAAGAAGCATTTGCCACACAGGCAAACGACTGCCTTACTTTGCTACATACAGAAGCTGTTGCATTGCCCGCCCCCCTATCTACCGGGGCAATCGCCCACCGAGTTTATATTCTGTTTCAAGATATCGGATTTCACCTAGCTGCCCCTAACTTTTGGGAACAACTCGGCGAACAACTCGCTACATTGCACGCCCAAGCTTCGCCTACGTTTGGCTGGAAATACGCGAATTGGCTACATGGATTTGAACTGAACAATAAACCAACGAGCAACTGGGCAACCTTCTTTTTTGAGCAACGCCTTAAACCTACTTTTGGAAAAGCCTTTTACGATGGCAAAGTGGCAAACTCGTATCTTAAGAAGTTAGACGAGTTGCAAAAACGAACGTTGGGTTGGTTTGCCAACGAACCTCCTAATTTACTGCATGGCAATTTGTATGGAGATAATATTTTGGCGGGAGAAGAAGGAAAACCAGTGCTGCTAAGCCCAGTCCCTTATTATGGAAACCGAGAGTTGGAAATAACGCGTTTGCTTTTTTTAGGGGATATTCCCGCCGCTTTTTTGGAAACCTATAACCATTACTTCCCCTTGCGCGACGATTTCTCGCAACGGCAACCGCTCTATCGTTTGTACATCCTTGCCCAATACGTAAACCGCTTTGGAACGGGATACCAAAGCGGGATCGATAAAATCTTAGAAGACCTGCTTGCCTAGGTTATAAATCGTTTGTGATAAATTGTACCGTAAGAGGTAGATGATCCGCAAGAGAACGTTGCGTTTCAACCTCAAAGAAGTAGTTCACTTGCAAAGAACCTTCCACCAACTCGGCTTGCATGTTGGTATTAGGTAAAATATGATCGATACGCCATTTAGGGTCATCTGCCGGATGGCTAAATACAGAATCAGGCAGGTTATCTAAAAACGTTACGGTAGAGTTGCCATCGAGCAAAAGTTGGAACTCTTCGCTCTCAGGCGTACAATTGAAATCGCCAACTACTAACATATTTCTATCAGGATTTTCGCGAGCAAAGCGCTCAAATTGCCCTTTCAAAAATTGAATTTGCCCTTTGCGCATTGCTTCGTTCCTGCGGCCTCTGCCTGCCTTTAAGTGCAATCCGGTAAGTAAAAATGAGTAGTCTTCATCTACCAATACATCTACGGACCACATACGCGTATTCAAATGGTTTTGCGTTTCAATTTTTTCTTCACCTGTTTCCTCGTCTTTGTATACCGTAGGGGTAGTTACCGAACCGTAGCCATATACGATACCAAGCGGCACACGGCTCATCACTACCACGTTCATGTACCAATCGGGGCTTTCGTGGTCGGCAAAGAAGCGATACCCCATTTCAGGGAGTGAATCGTTGGCTATTTTCCGTAAATATTGGATGTGCTCAAACTCTTGCAATACTACCACGTCGGCATCGGCTTTACGGAGCGCTTGCACTAAAAGCGTTTCGCGTCCTTCCATTTGGCTTCCTACATCTTCACGTGAATTATTGGTATAAGGGTTATCGAATTGATCGACAAAGTGCTCTACATTCCAAGAAAGAATTTTCAAGGTATCGCCTACAGGGTTTTTGTAGTCGGCAGGCAGTACTATTCCTTGGCGATAGGCTTCGATAGTACCTTCTTCCGTTAGATTGATGTCTTTACTACCTTCTGAGGGGTTCTCTGGCGAAACACATCCATACAACACAAAAAGAAAAACACTACCTATTAGGAAACGGCTATTCATATACATATCGGTTATACTGATTTGCCGCAAAGATAGGAGGGTGCCTAAAACTTGGGATGAACGCAGCGTTACGTTAGAAAATAATCCAATAACAGAGAAGAGCCGTGAGAATCACTACGCCTAAGGCAATTAGATCTTTATGGATATGCTTGCCAAAAATTTTCATCGCTATACCAAATTATAGCTCTCGCCAGTTACCGTATTCCAAGTATTTCTGTGTTTTTTCAGCCGTTTTTCCTCCCAGCATTTTCTTTATGATATACAACGACATATCGATACCGGCTGAAACACCCCCTGAAGTAATCAACCGCCCTTGCTCAATGAAACGCTGTTTGTTATCGATGCGTGTTGTGGGAGAAATACTCTGCACATCTTCTTCTACCAGATGATGTGTAGTGATGGTTAAATCGCGTAGTAGACCGGCTTTCGCCAATATGCGTGCCCCTGAGCACACCGAAGCGGTAATCATCGAGTTTTCGTGTACAGTTTGTACCCATTTTAAGTAAGCAGGTAGCTGAATAACTTCTTTAGAGCCATCGCCTCCGGGTATAATCAAAATTTGTATTGGCGGGTGGAACAAGAATGTATAGTCAGAAATGACCTCTAACCCATTTTTAGTTACAATGCTTTTTTCTTCTGCCGTTATAGTGAACACATTAAAAAAATCGAGCCCTGTGGCATCTTTGGTAGCGGTGAACACCTCAAAAGGGCCGGTAAAATCGAGAAGTTCTACCTGAGGGTATAGGAGAATACCCACATTGTAATTTTGCATAGTCTTGTGTATTTAAGGAGGAAAGGCATAAGGAAAGTGATGGACAAATCTACAAATTTTACGTAGTGGGCATATCAAGCCTGGCTAAGAGTCGTCTTCATCTTTATTAGCATTGTCGTTCGTTTTCTTTTCCTCGGCTGGAGCTACAATAGAATTTTTCTTTCGATCTTTCTTCTTTTTTCCACCGAAAAGCCCACCGAATAGCCCTTTTTTGGGTTTTTCCTCTTCGGCATCTTCTTCGGTTGCGGTGCTATCGGCAGCGGCTTTTTCGTTGGGGTCGCCAAATAAGCTTTCATAGATAAGCTGATCGGAAAATTTCAAAATCACTTCGGTAGAATCTTGGGCGAGGCTATCGGGCAAAGCTTCGCCTGTGCTTTCGTCTACGGTGGGGGTAACCATATTAGTATCGTCTGCTAGGTCGTCTTCTACGCTTCCTTCGCCCATAATGCCGGTTTCCGTTACGCTCGTAGTTTCCTCTTTTCGGTCTTTTTTGCGTTTACGCTTTCGTTTTCCACCTTCTTCCATAGCAATCAGTTCTTCGATATCTTCTTCCGAAGCCATACCGGTGGTGTCGGGGCAATAGTTTTTTGTACTAATCGCTTTCGGGAAATTGTATCGGTTTTCGAACTCGCTACGGCTAAATAGTGTCCAAAGTGCCGGGCCTGTTTTACGGCGCACCAAGCCATTTTTTGTTTTGCTTCGGCCTTGGAAAATACCCGAATCTTTAGGGAGCGAATCGAAGGAAGAGAAGTAAGAGAAATATTCTTCGGCATCGCCTTCGCCAATCAGGAATGCACTCTGGTAAGCCGGGCACACCTTTCGGTGGCAACTCACCAAAGAACAAATAAAGAGCGAGAAGAGAATGGAAAGCAGAAGCCGACGCATGGAATGTTTCTTTAGTAGGGACTGACTCTTTGTTGGTAGTGGTAACTCAACCTAATAAAACGCAACTACGATGGTTGAGGCAATGGGAATCAGACCGAATGACAATAGTTTTATCAAATCTCGTGCAATACAAACGATGAAGAAAATCTTTTACGCTAAAATAACGCCTCAACCATTTTTTTGACGCGTACATACCCATGTTTTCATCAAAGCCTTTAAAAACGTTAAGAACAATGCTATACGCGACTATCTAACTTAAAACTTAGCGTTCCTTAGTATCTTCACTCTGTAAAAATATTCGTTTCACTAAATGCTAGATTTTATGACAACGGCTGAAATACATACCTCAAAAGGGTTGATGAAAGTAGAATTTTATGAAAAAGACGCCCCCAATACGGTGGATAACTTCGTATCGCTTGCCAAAAAAGGGTACTACGATGGGCTTACGTTTCACCGAGTGATTCCCAATTTTGTAGTGCAAGGCGGTTGCCCTAATGGTACTGGCACTGGTGGCCCGGGCTACACAATAAACTGTGAACTCGATGGCGACAACCAATACCACGACCGGGGTGTACTTTCCATGGCGCATGCCGGGCGAAACACTGGGGGCTCTCAGTTTTTCATTTGCCACAACCGTGAAAACACGCAGCACCTCGACCGCAACCATACCTGCTTTGGAAAAGTTGTCGAAGGACTTGAGGTGATCGACCAAATCCGACAGGGCGATGCCATTGAAAAAATTGTAGTAAATGAAGAAGCTTAACGTATACGTTAGTTCTTAAATAGGTTCTTTCCGAAAGAAAAGAACCTATTTTATTGGCGACGCACGTTGAGTTTCACCTTAAGGGGCTTAACGGGGTACACCGGGTCGTTCGTGTATAATAAAATGGAGCGCTCTTGCGTGCCACTCTTGCCAATATCTTTCACCTGAACGCGCAACTGAACGCTATCGGCAGGGGCAATTTCACTGTAATCTTCTGAGATAATTTGGCAACCTTCTTGGGCATTCGCCCGATAGATTTTGAGGGGTACGCTTCCTTCATTTTTCAAATTAAAATCGACCAACTCTACGCTATAGCGCGATAGTGTAACCCTGCCAATATCTTTGATTGCCTCTGGCACTACGAGCCGTGGGAAGGTATCCAAGTTTAGCGTTTCGAGCGGAGGAAAATACTGTGTGATGATGGAAGTTACGGTTAATTCAAATCGGCTGGTGAGGGAATCATCGGTAAATAGAACAACGTTATCCACTAAATAGCCGTAATCGTTTTTCATTTCAGGATGATAGTACACATCGAAGCTACCGCGGTCGCCGCCTAGTACAGTTTTCTGATTTTCGTTCACAATTACTTCAATATGAGTTGGCGTAATAGCCGAGTCTTTCAGAGTGATAGGATATTTAGCCGCATTGTGAAACTCTACCGACCTACGTACAACGCCTTCGTCGGTGATATTGCCCAATGAAAGATGACGGTTTTTAAACCATAAATTTCCTACCACATGGGGGAACTCAAGAGCCGGTTCGGGTAAGAAAATTTCTACATAGCCCGTTAAGATAATCTCTTGTTCTTTTGGGTTTCCATTGGTTTTGATGGTAAATAGTTTTTCGAAAGCACCGGGCTTGTAAGGCAGATATGCCACCTTAATCACTCCTTTTTCAGTCGGTTGCAATGGACTTTTGGGGTAATCGATTGTAACGCAGGCACAGTCCGATTCCACCTCTAAAATGGTAAGTGCCGAATCGCCCACTACTTGGAATGGGAACGATTGTGTGATGGGTTGATCGTTATATACAAACCTACCTGCATATAGGCTATCTTCTACAAAGGCAAGTGCTCGCGTGTTGTCTTGCGCCCAAACGGAAACGCTACATATGAGTTGAATAGTAACAAGAAGCCCTACAAACAGCCGATGGTTTTGGGTTCTATAGTTCGTAAAAGATTTCACTATATTATTCATAAATAAAAGATGATGCGATAGTTTTTATATCTAACTGCAAAGAACGCATTTATTCTTGAAGCAAATAACAATGCTACATGCAAACCCTAGGCGTGGTAATGCCTGTGGTTCATTTCTACTACTATTTCAAACATGAAACAACGAGCCTTATGAAAATGAACAAACGACTTTTCCTGTGGTACAGTCCAAGATGTTTGGTGGGTTCTCTGCTATTTATTGCACTTAGCATATCGGTAGGTTGGGCACAAGAAACCTCCAATAAGCCTGTTGTCCAAGGGGTACTCCTCGATTCCGAAACGAAACAGCCCATCCCTTTTGCAAACATTGCCCTGCAAGGCAAGTATAGGGGCACCTCTACCAACGCGCTGGGTGAGTTTGTAATTACACTCGATACACTGCCCACAAGTTTGGTAGTATCGCATGTGAGTTATATAAAACAAATTGTGAATATCAAACGCGCCAATCAGCCCCTAGCGCTTACCCTTACCCCCAAAGAAAGTACGCTTGAAGAAGTGGTTGTTAAAAGTGGGAAAACCGACCCTCGGTTATATCGCATTATGGAAAAAGTGCTCGACCGTGCACGCTCTAATAGCAAAAACTTAAAATATGGGCGGGCATTTTACAGGCAAAAAAGTAAGAACGACTCCATCTACTCCGAGCTATACGAAATGTTTTTCGATACGCGCTTTTCCACACTGGGTATCGAAGATTGGGCATTGCAAGAAGGACGATACGCCCTGAAAGAAGGAGGAAAAGCAGGAAGTTACATCTTCAATAAAAATTTCACTTTAGTAAACCGCCTATTCCCCACCCTTCAGCCTGAAACCGATGCGTATATTATGCCGATGCGCCCCGATTGGTACGGCTACTACGAAATGGTTTGGGAAGAAACTTTGAGTGAAGACGATAAACAAGTTGCCATTATTCGGTACCAAGCCGAACCGGGCTTTCATTACAGAACGCCTATTATGGAAGGCAGGCTTTTTATCGATTTAACTACCTATGACGTTTTAAAACTAGAAGGTGAAATTGCCGACGATAAACTCGAGGTAGTATCGCTGACTTCGAAAGATGGCGAATGGAAAAATTATACGCTCAGCTACGAAGCCGCCTTTACCCAAAACGACTCGCTCGGGCTGCTGCTCGATTACATCCGAACCGGGCAAACATTTGACTATTGGCGCGATAATGCATTCTCAAAAAAAGTAGAAACCGAGGCGCAACTCACTTTTTATGAATATTACCAACCTCGTAAGTATAAACGGTTGGGGGGTAGACTTCGGTTCGATAAGAGCGATATCGACCGGATTGAACGCATCACGTACGACCGAGCCTTCTGGGAAAACAACCCTATTGTAAAGCGTACACCTGTGGAAGAAGAAGTAATTGCCTCGTTTGAAGCCGATCGCGAGTTTGGCTCCATCTTCCTAAACAACCAAAACCAAGTTTCGCTTATGCCTGAGCTAGATAGCGAGCCAGCTATGCAACAACTAGTTAGCCAGCTCGGTCTACATTTGCGTACTCAAGAAAAAGCCTATTTGCATTTCGATAAGCCGTATTATACCCCAGGCGAAACGCTTTGGTTCAAAGGGTACTTATTCGATGCCCTCCATCATGTATTAGGCTACACGCCTTCAAAAGTGCTCTATGTCGATTTGATTGATCCTGAAGGAGAGATTCTGGCACACCGACAATTAAAAATTGAAAATGGCACTACACACGGCGATTTTACACTCGACCCTCAACTACCCAGCGGAAACTATTTGGTAAGAGCCTACACCAGTTGGATGCGTAATTTCGATGAAGCTTGGTTTTTCACAAAAGAAATTCCGGTGTACGAAAACACAGAAGTATTTGAGGGCAGCCGACACGCCCCTGCTGATAGCACTTTAGCCGATTTACAGTTTTTCCCCGAAGGAGG
Source organism: uncultured Roseobacteraceae bacterium (assembly GCA_964394585.1). Taxonomy (GTDB): domain Bacteria; phylum Bacteroidota; class Bacteroidia; order Cytophagales; family Flammeovirgaceae; genus CAYUJH01. The sequence continues at coordinate 25,767 of CAYMYI010000028.1, read as the reverse complement.
TGATTTAATAGAAGCCGTACCCACGCAATTAGCTTTTAAAGGAATTTCTACTGAAGGCTTAGGCGTCGATGTCCGAGGAACAATTGTAGATGACTTTGGTAATACTATTACCCCATTTAGTAGCATTCACCGAGGAATGGGTACAGTGTTTTTTACGCCTCAACCAGGCAAAACGTACAAAGCCATAGTACAGCTTGGCAAAAGCTCACAATCGTTTCCTTTACCCAAAGCTTTAAAAAGCGGCTTTGGAATGATGGTGAACAATAGCAAACTAAATAGCATTAGCGTGCGCGTAGTGTCTTCAGCAGATTTGGAAGGAGAAAACGTGTTTTTAGTAGGGCAAACCCGTGGAAAAATCTATTATAAAGGGAAAGGCAGCATTTCTCGTCGGGTGGTTACGTTTGAAATTCCTCGGCAACTCATTCCTTCGGGTATTTTCCAACTAACCCTATTCGATTCCCAAATGCGCCCTCAGGCAGAGCGCCTTGTGTTTATCAACTATGCGCAAGACCTCGACATCGAAGTAAAAACCAACCGTAAACGCTACAAAGCCCGCGATGAGGTAGAGGTAGAACTCAACGTAACCGATGCCGAAGGAAAGCCGGTACAAGCTGCACTTTCAGCTGCCGTTACCGATGCTTCCCAAATTTCGATTCCCGAACAACGGGAAACCCTCCTTACCAATTTACTATTAACGTCTGATTTGAAAGGCAACATCGAAGCCCCAGCTTTCTATTTCCGCAACCAAGAACCTAACACCCTTAGGGCTTTAGACGCCCTAATGCTCACACAAGGATGGCGCCGCTTCACTTGGAAAGATGTCTTGGATTTAGAAGAAATCCGCATTTTGTACCCTTATGAGCAAGGGTTCTCTGTCAAAGGGTATGCCTCTTACGCAGAAACCGGAAAGCCTTTCAGTTTTAAAAAAATGTATCTCACTGCCTTAGGCGATGAACCCGGGCTGTGGGGTATCGAAACCAACGAACAAGGGGAATTTGTATTTCGTAATCTTACCTTCACCGACTCCACCGATATAGTAGTACAAGGCAACTGGGAGGTGCAAACCGAAACAGCGCTCAACCTGACAATCGATTCGCTCAGTTATCCTGAAAGCCATTATAAAGCATCGCCTCTACGGATTCCACCTAAAACCAAACAAGAAGTTTTGGCATACTTAAAACGCGACGAAGAGCGTCAGCAACTCGAAAGAGCCTTTGCCGATAAGTCTACCGTTATTCTCAACGAAGTGAGTGTGCGCGCTCGACCTCAAATCAGCGAAGTGCAAACCATGAAAATTTACGCCGAACCAGATGCTACTCTCAAAATTGATAACAACATGAATATCGGCGTGAGCAATGTTTTGGAGTTACTTGCAGGTAGAATACCGGGCGTACGTGTTCTAGGTGCCGGCATGAATTTGAACATCAGCATCCGAGGAGCTACAGGTCCCCCCTTAATTTTGGTCGATGGCATTCCGTTTTTTTCGCCAGGCGCCAATGCATGGGGGCTTGGGTCGGGCTCAGGGGGGGCTTCTCTTGGCCCGGACCAATCGCTTGTAGCAGGAGGCACCAACCAAGGAGGCTCTAGTGGAGGTACCACACCAAGTGGCGGGACTTCCGGCGGTGGAGGCTCACAGGGAGCTGCCTCGGGGTTAGAAGGCCTTATGATTATCAACCCTAACGATGTAGACCGAATTGAAGTACTCAAAGGACCTAGTGCTGCCATTTTTGGATTGATGGGCGGAAATGGTGTCATCGCCATTTATACAAAACGAGGTACAGAAAGCCCTGAAAATGAAAATCCCCCTGCATTATTTCGATATGCTGGGTACTACCAAGCCAAAGCGTTTTACTCGCCTCAGTACGATGTCCCCGACGAAAAGCATGCAAAACCCGATAAGCGCGTTACGCTACACTGGGCACCTAATCTGCTTACCGATAAAGAAGGAAAAGCTAGATTCCGCTTTTTCAACTCAGACCAAGCCGAAAGTTTCCAAATTGTGGTAGAAGGCACCGATGGCGTAGGAACCCTTGGCTCTACATTGCATACTGTGAACGCTAAAGCACTCGAAAAATAATTTCGGCATGCGGCAAGTTCCTCAACAAGCCTGAATTTCGTTTTTTTGTAAGAAAAGAAAAGGATATGGAAAAAACGGCAAAAATTTATGTGGCAGGGCATAACGGTATGGTAGGCTCGGCAATCGTCCGAAAATTGCAGCGCGAAGGATTCGGCAACCTTGTGCTTCGGCGTTCGGGCGAGCTAGATTTACGCAACCAGCAAGCTGTTTTTTCTTTTTTTGAAACCGAAAAGCCCGAATATGTTTTTTTAGCAGCCGCAAAGGTCGGAGGTATTGTGGCGAACAACACTTACCGAGGCGCATTCCTCTACGAAAACTTGGCAATACAGAATAACGTAATCCATTCTGCCTACATGCATGGTGTAAAAAAGCTCCTTTTCTTGGGGTCTTCGTGTATTTATCCCAAAATGGCTCCCCAGCCTCTCAAAGAAGAATACCTACTCACAGGACCACTCGAAGTAACCAATGAGCCTTACGCCATTGCCAAAATTGCAGGACTCAAAATGGTAGAATCGTATCGGCAACAGTACGGATGCCAGTATATTTCGGTAATGCCTACCAACCTTTATGGACCTAACGATAATTATGACCTTGAAAATTCGCATGTTTTGCCAGCGTTGCTGCGCAAATTCCACGAAGCCAAAATAAACCGAAGCCCCTCGGTAGAAGTTTGGGGAAGCGGAACGCCGCGCCGAGAGTTTCTCCACGTTGATGACCTCGCCGATGCCGTTTTCTTCTTAATGCAAAGGTACGATGGAGAAGAGTGGTTGAATATCGGCACGGGAAAAGACATCTCCATAAAGGAATTAGCCGAACTGATTCAGGAAATTACAGGGTATGAAGGTAAAATCGTATGGGATACCGCTCGACCAGATGGCACGCCCATAAAACGTTTAGATGTTAGCCGTATAAGCTCCCTTGGCTGGTCGCCTCAAATTGGCTTTCGAGAGGGAATTACCGCCACCTATCAGTTGGTTCAATCACAAGGTTTTTCTAAGACACAACCCAGTAAAATGCCTAATACTGCATGAAGTATTTTCAACGGTTCCTTTTTAAGCTTCTTCAGCACAAAAAAGGGCTCACCATAGCCGCAATTGCTCCCTTTCTGCTTTTTTTAAGTATCGATTTCTTGTTCCCTTTTCGAGTGAATGTAGATTATGCTCAAGTAATTACAAGCACAGAAGGGAAGCCTTTGTTTAGCTTTTTAAACAAAACCGATAAATGGCGCATGAAAGCCTCGCTAGAGGAACTGCCACCTGAGCTTATTCAAGCTGTGCTTTACAAAGAAGACCGCTTTTTTTATTACCATCCAGGTGTCAACCTCATCGCGATAGCAAAAGCTTTTACAAAAAACATGATAGAAGGGCGAACCGCTTCTGGTGCTTCTACCATCACCATGCAAGTAGCCCGATTGCTGGAACCTAAACCCCGCACCTATGGCAATAAGGTACTCGAAATAGTTAGGGCACTCCAACTAGAATGGCACTTTAGCAAAAACGAAATTCTGATGCTTTACCTCAATTTAGTACCCTATGGGGGCAATATTGAGGGTGTAAAAGCAGCTTCGCTTCTATATTTTGGCGTAGAACCTAACCAACTTAGCTTAGCACAATCGGTAGTGCTTGCTATTGTGCCTAATCGCCCCACTTCCCTTGCTTTAGGGAAACGCAACAGTGCCATCCTAGAAGCCAGAAACCGATGGTTACGGCATTACCAAGCTGCCAAGGTATTTCCCGAAGAGTTCGTCGAAGAAGCACTCACAGAACCCTTAGAAGCCTTTCGAAGGGCTGGCCCTCAAATAGCTCCTCATTTTTGTTATAAGGTGCACCGCGAAAACCCACTCGAGCCTATCGTCCGAACGACACTACAATACGAAATACAACAACAAGTGCAGGCGCTTTCCCATCAATATATACAACGAACAAGCCGTTTTGGCGTGTATAATGCTTCGGTAGTAGTAGCTGATAACCATACCCACCAAATTGTAGCTTATGTAGGGAACCCCAACTTTCAAGACGATGAACACGCCGGGCAAGTAGATGGTACACATGCTCTGCGCTCTCCCGGAAGTACTTTTAAGCCATTCGTTTATGCACTCGCCTTCGACCAAGGCTTATATACCCCCCAATCAGTACTGCACGATGTTCCCACTACCTTCAGCGGGTATAATCCGCAAAACTTCGATATGGATTTCCAAGGAAAAGTAACCTTAAAAGATGCCCTAGCCAACTCGCTGAATGTAGTTGCCGTACAAACGCTGGAAAAAATAGGAGTGCCTACCCTTATCCAAACTTTGGAACGCGCCGATTTTGCCTCAATTACTCGTTCGAAGTTCAACTTAGGCCTATCTCTTGCCTTAGGCGGATGCGGAGTACGTTTGATAGAAATGGCAGGGCTATACAGCGCTTTAGCCAACCAAGGACACTTCGTTCCTTTGCGCTATCTTGCTAACACTACTGCCAAAGATAGCAGCACCCTGATAAGCCCTGAGGCAGCATATATGGTTACGGAAATTCTCTCAGAAATGAACCGCCCCGACTTGCCTAACGAATATTTAATGGGTCGAAAAGTTCCAAAAATCGCATGGAAAACAGGCACTTCCTACGGAAGGAAAGATGCTTGGAGCATTGGCTATAACCAAAACTATACGATAGCGGTATGGTTAGGTAATTTTGATGGGAAAGGAGCTCGTGCCCTCACCGGTGCCGAAATGGCAACCCCTTTGTTATTCAAAATTTTCAATAGCATTGGTTATAACAAGCAGAAAACTTGGTACCACATGCCCGAAACTTTAAAGGAGCGTGTAGTTTGCCAAGAAAGCGGTCTCCCCCCCTCTGAACACTGTACCAAGTTCATTTCCGATTATTTTATCCCTACCGTATCCGATATCCGCACCTGCGCTCACATGCAACTATATTGGGTTTCCGAAGACGAATCGGAACGATATTGCCCCAAATGCCTCCCTATTTCGGGTTATAAAAAGAAGCCTTACCCAAACCACCCTGCAGAACTACTATCATTTTATAAACAGACAGGGATTCCATATGAATCGCCTCCACCGCATCATATTACTTGCCGTCATATTGGGAATGTACTGCAAAGCCCCCCGAACATTGTTTCTCCGTTAGAGGGCAACACCTATATTTTAGAAGAGGCATCTACACAGCTAATGCTCCAATGCCATGCTGCCCACGATGTGAAAGAGGTGTATTGGTATCTCAATAATCGTTTTATAGCGAAAGCTAAACCCGAAGAACGCGTATTTTTCATCCCTCCTAAAGGGAAAATTAAAATTTCTTGTAGCGACGACCGCGGACGTAATTCCGATAGTTACATTACTATAGAATGAAGTTAAGAATCGTTCATATCATTCCGGCATTGGGTAAAGGTGGCGCCGAACGAATTGTACTGAATACTGTGCAAGCGCTTCAGAACTATCCCGATGTAATTGTAAAACTCATCACGTTTCGAGAGGAAAACGCCTACTCTTTTCTTAGTAAGGGTTTAGATTGGGAGGTAATTCCTGCCAAAGTAGTCCCTTCTATCCGCAGGAAAAGCACCATTGAAATAGATGCTTTACAAAACGCGCTGAAAGCTTTTAACCCTCACATAATCCACACACACCTTTTTGAAGCCGAAATAGTTTCCAAGGCATTGCGTTTGGAAAACTGTGTGTACTTCACACATTTTCACGATAACATGTCTCCATTTCAAAAACTCTCGTTTAGAACGATTACGAGTAAAAACCGAATCCTCCGCTATTACGAGCGCACTTGGCTCCTTCACCGTTATCAATCGCCCCACAATCAGTTCATTGCTATTTCAAAAAATGGACTCGCCTATTTGAAACAAAATTTACCCAAACGCTTTCAACCCAACATTCATCTTTTGCCCAATGGCATAGAGCTGCAACGGTTCCGATGCCAGCGCAAAACACTCACAAAACCAAAACACACTACCATGCGCCTCATATCCATTGGTAGCCTAGTAGAAAAGAAAGACCATGCGTTTTTGCTAGATGCTATGCATTGGTTGGTTCACAATGGCTATAACTGTAGCTTAACAATTGTGGGCGAAGGCGTTTTAAGACCTTTTTTACAAGAAAAAATCCAACGGCTTTCCCTTACGAACCACGTAACGTTAACAGGATATTCTGAGCAACCTGAACTGCTTTTAAAAGAGTCTGACATTTATGTGCATGCTGCAAAAAAAGAACCTTTCGGTTTAGTGCTTGTCGAAGCGATGGCGGCGGGTTTGCCTATTGTTACTACCGATGGAGGGGGAAACCGCGATTTGATTGAAGAGGGTACAAATGGTTTTATGATTTCGCAAAGAAATCCAGAGATATTTGCACAAAAAATAGCCTTCTTGATTGATAACCCAAAAAAAAGAGAGCAACTAGGGGAAAACGCACAAGTATTTAGCGAAAACTTTGGCATAGAACAGTATGTAGCTCGGTTAAAAGCGCTTTACGAATCAGCCATAAAAGCACTCTGAGGTTTCTGTACATTCTTCCGATGATACCGACAAGGTTACCTGTTTTCGAAACATTTCCTGACGAAATGACGCGGCAACGGTAAGCTATTTCGATTGGAATCCTATTTGGTTATTTTTAACTTGAAGAATGTGCAGGTTTCCCATCGTTACATTTTTCTATCTCCCAAATCTTCAATAAACACCGAGTGTAATGTCATCAGAAAAGAAAAAAAATCAATACAGCGAACGCGAAAAAGTACAAATTTTTGAAGGCGAGTTTATGCCTCATATCGATTCCATGTACAATTTTGCTTTTAAGCTCACTATGGACGAAGAAGACGCGAAAGACCTAGTGCAAGATACCTACCTAAAAGCCTTTCGGTTTATTTCCTCTTTCGAAAAAGGAACAAATGCAAAAGCATGGCTGTTTAGAATTCTAAAGAATAGCTTCATTAACGATTATCGAAAGAAAAGTAAGCAACCAGCAAAAGTCGATTATCAAGAAGTTGAAACTATCTACAACTCTGAAGATGCTAATCATGATATCACCGTAGATTTGCGTTCTGAGACTATGCAAAATAGAATTGGCGATGAAGTAACCAACGCGCTTAACTCATTAGCGGTTGATTTCCGCATTGTAATTATTTTATGTGACTTAGAAGGCTTTACCTATGAAGAGATGGCAAAAATACTCGACATACCCATCGGCACAGTGCGTTCGCGCCTACACCGAGCCAGAAATTTACTCAAAGATAAACTCAAGAAATACGCCGGTAAACTTGGATACAATAACACGAAAGGATAATCCACTACTACATTTGAAAGATGCATTTTAGATTCTGGAGATATAATCTGTTACTTAGTTAAAATTGTATTAATGATGGGAAAACCACTACAACAACCTTTGGGCGACCTAACCAAAGAAGAGTTCAATCAATTAATTTATCTTTTTTTAGATGGGGAAGCTTCTGAAGACGAAATCGCCTACCTTGAGTCTAAGTGTAATTCTTGTGAGCATTCTGCCGCTTTTTACGACTCAGAATGCAGTTTTTACAAAATGTTAAAAACCAATCTTAACAAAACAGCAGCTCCTAGAGATTTAATAGAGCAAATCCGAAACGGAATTAAGTCGCACACACCGCTTGCTTAACTCATCGCTATGAATTTTGGAAAAATCTTAGTCTTTTCAGCACCTTCCGGTGCCGGAAAGACTACTATTGTGAAACATCTGGTTAGCACATTCCCCAATCTTTCTTTCTCTATTTCGGCTACCACACGCCCCAAACGCCCTGAAGAAACTGATGGGAAAGATTACTACTTTTTATCAGAAACAGCATTTCGGAAAAAACTTCAACAACAAGAGTTTATTGAATACGAAGAAGTCTATAAAGGTGTTTTTTACGGCACCCTCAAATCGGAAATTGAGCGAATTCGCCAAGAAGGCAAACACGTGGTATTGGATGTTGACGTTCAAGGAGGTTTGCATTTAAAAGAATATTATGGAAAGAGCGCGTTAGCCGTTTTTGTGCAACCGCCTAGCATAGAGGCTCTTGCCCAACGATTGGCTCAACGCAATACCGAAACCCAAAGCACCCTTAATGAGCGAATTGCAAAAGCAGAACACGAACTTTCCTTTGCAAACCAGTTTGATGTTGTCTTACTGAATGACTCGTTGGATAAAGCATTTACTACTGCCGAAGAACTAGTGATGCGTTTTGTTGGTGCTGATAGCCATGTACTATGAAGGTAGGCTTATTCTTTGGCTCCTTTAATCCTATTCACATCGGCCACCTAATTATTGCCAATACGATTGTAGAGCTAGGTGCATTACAACAAGTATGGTTTATCGTAACTCCTCAGAACCCTTTTAAAAAAAGGAAATCTTTAGCGCATGAGTTTGACCGCTACGATATGGTACAACTAGCTATTGGCGATAATCATAACTTACATGTAAGTGATGTAGAGTTTCATTTACCCAAACCTTCTTACACGGCTACTACCCTTACGGTGCTATCTGAAAAATACCCTAATCATACCTTCCGCCTCATTATGGGGAGCGATAATTTGCAACACCTTCACAAATGGCGCAACTATCAGTACATTCTGGATAACTTCGGGGTTATAGTATACCCACGCCCTAATGTGTCGTTCGAATTGGTGAAAGAAAGCCCACTTTTTCCTTATGTCGAAGTGGTAGACGCCCCTCTTATGGAAATTTCGGCTACTCTCATCCGTCGGTTAATCCAAGAAGAAAAGTCAATTCAATATCTTGTACCCGATGAAGTGGCTAATTATATCCGAACAAAAAAGTTATATCAATAAAAAATGGAAGGGAACCTATTTAAACAGATAACATTTTGGATAACCTGCAAATTTGCTTTTTACCAACGGTTTCGAATTGGATATGATCTATGATGCGTTTTACTAGGATTAGCCCCAATCCTCCTGTTTTTTTCTCCTTGATAATATGCTCTAAGGTGGGTTCTTTATACTCAGCAACATTGAATGTTTCGCCTTGGTCGGTAATTTCAAAAATCACCTCATCAACCTCTCGACGAATCGTAACTTGTATCTCGTGTGTATGATCGCAATGGTTGGAATGTATGATACGATTGGCGCATACTTCATCTACGGCTACAATGAGTAAATGCCTATCTTTCTCAGGGATTTGAAGCTCCCGAAGTGTATTTTCTACGAAAGTTCGAATTTTTCGTAGGTTCTTGGTTTGGCATTTAACTTTTGTCTTGTAGCTCATGTAGGAGGCTTTCCGCATCTTTTTGTGTACTGACAATAGGCAATATTTGATCTAATCCTAATATTTTAAATACGCTAAACACTTTTTCACTCATTCCAAACAAAATGAGATGGATGTTAGCTTTTTCACAATCCTCAATCCGAGAAGTGAACACTCCAATTCCCGGGGAGGAAATATATTCTAGCTGCTTGAAATCTACCAAAATATGGCACTCGGGTTGTGCAAGTAATTCTTGTAGCGTGTCATCTAATTTTACGGCAGAACTTGCATCGAGTTCCCCTTCAACTTGTACCAATTGATAGTTTGAGTGAGCTACAATAGTGATATTCATATGTAATACGGTTAACAATATGCAAAGGTTTTAGAGTGAGTAAAATTATAGGTAGGAAGGTTCAAAAACTATCAAATACGTATGAATTTGCAATTGCAGCAATTTCCTTATTAGGTATTGCGCAAGGTTTCAGTGTGGGAGCTTTATTGAGTTCTGAGCATTTAAAAAGATGAAAGATTTCCTAGATTTTTAAATTGTGCACTAAATAGGCTTACCCTAAAAATGTAATAAGTACCCCAGCGGCAACTGCTGAGCCTATTACGCCTGCAATATTGCTTGCCATCGCGTATTGTAAAATATGGTTTTGGGCATCGTGCTTAAGGGCAATTTCGTTTGCCACTCGCGATGCCATCGGGACGGCACTCAGCCCCGTGGCCCCTATCAATGGATTGATTTTCTTGTTTGCAAAAAGATTGTAGAATTTTACAGCTACTATGCCTCCTGCAATGGAAATGGCAAAGGCTAAAAAACCTCCACCAATTATGAGCAATGTTTGATAGTTTAAGAACGATTCGGCAGTCATAGTAGCCCCAACGGCTAACCCTAAAAATATGGTTGATGTATTAAGTATGCCTCTTGATGCCGCTTCGTGCAATCTAATTACAGAGCTCCCTACTTCTTTCACTAAATTTCCAAATAATAGCATTCCTACAAGGGGTACTGCTGAGGGCACTAACAAGGCGACTAATGTTGCCAAAACTATCGGGAATAATATCTTTAGCAATCGAAGGTTTTTGATGGGTAATTTTGAAGGATATTGCTTATCCATTTTCCGCATGTTAATCTGTAGCTCTGACTTTGACATGGTTAAGCGTACTACCATAGGAATAATAACGGGTACTAAAGCCATGTAAGAATATGCAGCAATAGCAATAGGCCCTAGCAGGTGTGGAGCTAATTTAATAGTAGTAAAAATTGCTGTAGGGCCATCAGCTCCACCAATAATCCCTAAAGCGGCGGCTTCTTTCATAGAAAACCCAAATGCAATTGCGCCAAATAGTACTGTAAAAATGCCTATTTGCGCTGCTGCTCCAAACAATGCTAAGCGGAGGTTTCTTAACATGGGACCAAAATCGGTTAAAGCACCTACTCCCATAAAAATAATAGGGGGTAAAAACCCTGTTTTTATGAGCAGATAGTATACTAAACTCATGATGCCGTATTGTTTGGCTATTTCTAGCAAACTCATGTGTTCAATATTGTTTTCTTGCGTAGCAGCCACTACACTCATTTCGCCTCCAGGGAAATTTGCGAGTAGCACCCCAAATGCGATGGGGATTAGTAAAAGAGGTTCAAACTCTTTGCGAATTCCTAAGTAGAGTAATCCGAAACCAATGAGCAACATCAATATGATACCAGGCGATTCCACAATGTCGCCAATGGCAGTCATTTCGTATAACTTTTCTATAATGTTCATGGCGTTGCATTATTGAATTCTGATGAGAGTATCATCTTCCTCTACATCTTCTCCGTCGGCAAAGCAGATTTCTACAATTTTACCAGCTTTTTCGGCAATGATTGCATTATAGACTTTCATCGACTCAATGTAACCTATCACATCTCCTTTTTTCAGTTCATCTCCTACATTAATGGGAGTTTCTGAAGAAGATTTGGTGCGGAAAAACTTTCCCTCTAACGGAGCAGGGATTCCTTCAGCTTTTCCATTTGGAGCGTCTACGGTTGCCTGCTGTGGCTGCGATGTCGTAACCCCAGGATTGGGCTGTGTTTGAGTGGCTTGCTCGTAGCTTATCGAAACGCTGAACTTCTCTCCATTTACATCAATTTCAAGGGTTTTAGGTTGTACAAACGCAGAAAGTTCCTCTGCTTTTTGAGGTTTAGCCAGCAGTTTTTTTCCTTCTTTTTCCCCTTTGCGTTTTGCTAAATCTTCTTCGAATGCCGCCTTTGCCTCTCCGGAACGATATGCCCTGTACTGAGGAGGGTGCATGGCAAGCTCCATGAGTTCTTCTTCATCTTCGCCTACCTCCCAACCTTTTTCTTTCATTTCTGCACGATACACCTCTAGCTCATCAGGGTATAAGTCTTGGGGATGCCCTTCATAAAACTCCCGCCCTTGAGTTTTTGCCAAATCGACCAATTCTTGTGATAATTCTCCGGGGAGCTTTCCCGATTTACCCAACATCATATCCCAAACGTCATCTGCAATCATGCTCCACCGTGCTTTCCCTTTTTTCATTTGGATTACATTCATCAATGCTACGTTTTTCACATACTGGCTGTAGGGAGTTACCAATGGGGGAAAGCCCATCATTGGCCATATGTATTCAACTTCTTCAAAGAGCGCGATGAGGAGGTCGTCTTGGGTAATTGTAGGCTGATTTCGTTTGGTGAGCCATTTATTCAAACTGCTCAGATTATTTTCGAGATCTGCCATTAGACTGCCCATCATTCCGCCGGGTAACCCAGGACCTATTAGCAACGAATTCATCAGCCGGTTGCGTGGGTTAATGTAATATCCGAGGAAATCGTCAATGAACTCCTGAGTGAGTGCCCTCACCTTCATGTATGCTTTCATATTAATATTAGGTACTTTAAACCCTGCATCTTTTAGCATGGCGTGCGCTGTGAGCAAATCAGTATGACCGGTTCCCCAAGAAAGCGGCTCCATACCTACATCGATAATATCGGCACCAGCGCGTGCTACTTCTAAAATAGAAGCAGGAGCAAAGCCAGGCCCCGAGTGGCCATGGTACTGTACCAAAATATCAGGATGGTTGGTTTTTATGGCTTGTACAATTTTACCTAAAGAAGCCGGACGCCCTACACCTGCCATATCTTTCAAGCAAATTTCATCGGCATCAGCAGCTATTAAATCTTCTGCCATCTGTATGTAGTACTCAACTGTGTGTACTTCTGAGTAAGTTAAGCTCAATGCAGCTTGGGCAATCATTCCTCCTTCTTTGGCGTACCGAATGGAATCGGCGATATTACGAACATCATTTAGCCCATCGAAAGAACGCATAATATCTGTTCCTTGCTTTTTCTTTACTTTAAGCAATAGTTTGCGCACATCGGCAGGCACTGGGCTCATGCGAATTCCATTTAGAGCGCGCTCCAACATATGCGTTTGAACGCCTGCATCGTTAAACGGCTGTGTCCACTCTCTTACTGAGCGATTGGGGTTTTCACCAAATAGCAAATTAATTTGCTCAAACCCACCACCATTGGTTTCTACTCGGCTAAAACATCCCATGTTGATAATCTCCGGGGCTACTCGCACGAGCTGGTCGACACGTGGCATGTACTTTCCAGATGACTGCCACATATCTCTATACATTAAAGAGAATTGAATTTCTTTTGCCATTTTCATTTGATTTTTTGGAACTAAAGATTGGTTAGTTTAGCTTCTGTATGTTAGTAATTTTTCCTTTTCCTTGTGTGAAGAGTTCTACAGCAGCCACTATAGCTGCTACTTGCTTGGAAGCTACGGAAGGGGATGCTGCCGATACTGATTTAGATGGATTGGCACTTTGTGCCTCGGTTTCAACAGAAGGGGACATTGCAGCTTTAGGAGCAAACCGGTTCGTAAACCGTGTTAAAATTTGCCCCACAATTACTATAAGTATTAATACCAAAAAAACGGTAATCATACCTACAGCCAATAAGGTTAGCGCGCTTTGATATGTATCAGTCATGTAAAAAAATCCGGTTTCAAAAAATATCTCTACCTGAAAGAGATTACTTATTCAATATCCAACTTTTTGAAGTTTTTGGCAAGTTTTCAGAGGGCTTCTCATTAAAATTTTAATGCTACATCGGCTTGGGTTTCATGTGAAAATATTTTATTAATGTATAATAACAGGTTAATTTTACATTCTATTCTTCTTTAAGAAGAATCCCTCAAGCTTTGCTGTATAGTAAGGTGTTTCCGTAAGCGAGGAAGTTGCTTATTGTTTTTTTAGCACGGCGGAGGAATCACGAATAAATTGTAATCACTTAAAGCCCCCAAATTATGGATAGAGATCAAGAATTATTCAGCTTAATCGCTAAGGAAAAACAACGCCAAGAACGTGGTCTTGAGCTAATTGCCTCTGAAAACTTTGCCTCGCCACAAGTAATGGAAGCGGCCGGTAGTGTACTTACTAATAAATATGCGGAAGGACTGCCCGGTAAACGTTATTATGGCGGTTGTGAAGTAGTAGATGAAGTGGAAGATTTAGCAAGAACCCGCCTGAAAGAACTTTTCGGGGCCGATTGGGTAAATGTACAGCCTCATTCGGGGGCACAAGCCAATGCAGCAGTTATGCTTTCTGTATTAAATAAAGGCGATAAAATCTTAGGGTTTGATCTTTCTCATGGGGGGCATCTTACACATGGTTCATCTGTTAACTTTTCCGGGAAGCTCTACGAGCCTTCATTTTATGGTGTAGAGAAAGAAACCGGACGCATTGATTTTGGTAAAGTGGTCGATATTGCCAAAAAGGAAAAACCTAAGCTTATCATTTGTGGTGCTTCTGCATACTCGCGCGATTGGGATTATGCCACTCTTCGTGAAGCAGCCGATGCTGTCGGAGCTTTATTATTAGCTGATATTTCGCACCCATCGGGGTTAATTGCTCGGGGCTTGCTAAACGACCCACTCAAGCATTGTCATATTGTTACAAGTACTACACATAAAACGCTTAGAGGTCCTCGCGGCGGTATCATCATGATGGGAGAAGACTTCGAAAACCCATTTGGGCTTAAAACTCCTAAAGGACAACTTAGAATGATGTCTTCTCTGCTAGACTCTGGGGTTTTTCCCGGCACACAAGGTGGTCCATTAGAACATATTATTGCAGCAAAAGCAGTGGCTTTCAAAGAAGCTCTTTCCGATGAATACATGCGCTATATTCTGCAAGTAGAAAAAAATGCCGATGTGTTGGCAAATGCATTTATCCAAAAAGGATATCATGTAATTTCAGGCGGAACAGACAACCACTCAATGCTTATTGACCTCCGCAACAAAAACCTAACAGGAAAAGATGCGGAAGAAGGCCTGATAAAAGCCGATATAACCATCAATAAAAATATGGTCCCCTTCGATGATAAATCGCCATTTGTAACTTCAGGAATGCGGTTAGGCGCTGCCGCTCTTACTACTCGAGGCATGAATGCTCAAGATATGTTGAAGGTGGCTGAGTTAATTGATCGCGTTCTAATGAACCTCAATAATGATTCAGAAATTAAACAAGTGCGCCAAGAAATTAATACGTGGATGACAAACTTCCCTCTTTTTTCCTCAACCATTCACCAGGAAGTTTCCCTCTAGAAAGGTGTTGATCTATGTATGGTTTATCTTCTTAGAAGACAGAAAAAGTCTACTCTTCTAAGAAGACCCTATATTATCCATTCACTAATTTTATTATTACTCGCATGAGTTCTACCCCTGTACCATTAGACCAGCCCGAAGAAAACGCGGCACCTCAACCAGAGGAGGAAATGTCTTTTTTAGACCACCTTGAAGAGTTACGTTGGCACTTATTACGCGCTTTTCTATCCATTTTCATTTTTGCCATTGCTGCATTTATTGGCAAAAGCTTCGTTTTCAATGTAATTCTATTTGGCCCTTCACGAACCGACTTTCCTACATATCAGCTTCTCTGCGATCTTTCGCAACTGATACAATCTCAAGTTCTCTGTATCGAACAACTCCCCTTTACAGTACAAAGCCGCACCATGACAGGTCAGTTTGCCATGCACATTATGGCTTCAGTAGTAGTGGGTTTAGTTTGTGCCTTTCCTTATGCTTTTTGGGAAATTTGGCGATTTGTGAAACCCGGCCTCTACCCAGACGAAGTGAAGGTAAGTAGAGGGGCCACTTTTTACGTAACTCTTTTATTTTTAACAGGTGTTTTTTTCGGATACTACGTCGTATCTCCCTTAGCAATTAATTTCCTTTCAAACTATCAGGTAGATCCTAGCGTAATCAACGAATTTGATATTACATCATATGTTTCCACCCTCGCCATGATTGTTCTTGCCTGTGGCTTGATGTTTCAATTGCCTATTGTGGTCTATTTTTTAGCAAAGGTAGGTTTGGTAACTCCCCAGCTCATGAAAGTGTACCGAAAACACGCCTTAGTAGTTATTCTTATTGTCAGTGCCATAATTACCCCACCCGATCCTATCACTCAAATTTTTGTAGCGCTACCTATTTTTGGGTTATATCAAATAAGTATTTACATAGCAGCAGTAATTCAGAAAAAAAATATGGCAGAACAAATGGGTACGTAAATCCGGTACGTACCTAACTTTTTTCTTTGAAGTGTTATCTCACTAAAACACTTTAAAGCCATGTTTACAATATCTCATTTTTCCATTGCAAGAGCAACGTTCCACCGTTTACCTACAGCTACAAAAGGCAACCTAACAGTTGAGCATGTAAATACCCTACTCATTCTTAAACAAACCTTTTTACAAAAGCTAACTTATGCTGAAAAATGCGCTATCTCTGAAACAGAGCTTGTAGGATTGCTCTATCAGCAACTTTATTATAGAAAAGGATTCACTCTCTCAGTTATCGCGGACATTATAAAAGCGGAAGAGATTATCCTTTCCCGCTTTTGTGATGACTCTTTTGAGCTAGATGAGCCAAATATTTCGTATGGATACGCTGCTTAGCTGAGGCTTCGCTTCACTTCACGCTCTTCAAAAGCTTCAATTACATCACCTACTTTCAAATCATTATAGTTTTTCACGTTGATGCCACACTCAAAGCCTTGTCGTACTTCCCCTACATCATCTTTATAACGTTTGAGAGCATTAATCTCGCCACCATCTTCACCTCCGTAGATTACGATACCATCACGGATAATCCGAATTTTTGAGTTTCGTTTGATATATCCATCGGTTACCATACAACCGGCAATAGTACCCACTTTGCTTATTTTGAAAGTATCTCGTACTTCTGCATTTCCTACAATTATTTCTTCAATGTCAGGTGCAAGCATACCTTCCATGGCATCTTTCACATCATTAATTGCATCGTAGATCACAGAATACAGGCGAACTTCAATTTCTTCTTTCTCTGCTAGCTTTCGAGCAGAAGCTGTTGGCCGAACTTGGAATCCAATTACAACGGCATCGGATGCACTTGCTAATAGAATATCTCCTTCTGAAATAGCTCCTACCGCTTTATGGATGATGTTGATTTCGATTTCATCTGTGGAAAGTTTGAGCAATGAATCAGATAATGCTTCTACCGAACCATCCACATCTCCTTTAAGGATAATATTGAGTTGTTGGAAGTTCCCAATTTCTATTCGTTTACCAATATCTTTTAATGTAGTACGCTTAGTAGCACGCATCGTTTGTTCACGAAGGATTTGCTGACGTTTTGTGGCAATTTCGCGTGCTTCACGTTCAGAGTCCATTACATTAAACTTGTCTCCTGCCTGAGGCGCTCCGTTAAGTCCCAACATTTGTACAGGTGTTGATGGCCCCGCTATTTTCATTCGCTTTCCTCGGTGGTCAGTCATAGCTTTTACTCTGCCATAGTGAGGACCTGCCAGCATAATATCACCAATTTTCAGCGTACCCGATTGTACTAACATGGTAGTTACATAGCCACGGCCTTTATCAAGCGAAGCTTCGATAACGGTTCCTACTGCATTTTTTTCAGCGTTCGCTTTAAGTTCTAATAAGTCAGACTCTAAAATTACGCCTTCTAGCAATTCCTCTATCCCTAAACCGGTTTTTGCAGAAATTTCATACGACTGGTACTTTCCACCCCATTCTTCCACAAGCACATTCATATTAGAAAGTTCTTCTTTAATTTTATGAGGGTTTGCGTTTGGCTTATCTACCTTATTAATCGCTATTACAATAGGTACACCTGCAACCTGGGCATGGTTAATTGCTTCCACAGTTTGTGGCATTACATTGTCATCGGCGGCAATTACAATAATTACTACATCCGTTACTTTAGCACCTCTAGCCCGCATGGCTGTAAATGCTTCGTGCCCCGGTGTATCTAAAAACACGATACGGCGGCCGCTTTCAGTTTTAACACTATAAGCCCCTATATGCTGCGTGATGCCTCCGGCTTCTCCTTCTGCAACTTTTGCTTTTCGAATGTAGTCAAGCAAAGAAGTTTTGCCGTGATCCACGTGTCCCATAATCGTAACAATCGGGTCGCGCGGCTGTAAGTTTTCTTCCCTTTCCTCTTCTTCGGCTACTAAGCTCGTTTCTTCTTCAGCAGAGGTAAACTCTACATTATAACCAAACTCATCGGCAATAATGGTAATGGTATCTTCATCTAACCGTTGATTAATCGAAACGAACATACCCATGGATAAGCATTTAGAAATAATGTCGTTTACGCTTACATCCATCATGGTAGCCAACTCATTTGCCGGAATGAACTCTGTGATCTTCAATGTGAGCGCATCTTCCTGTTCTTGCATCAATTCTTTTTCGCGCGCTGCTAAGTTGGCAGAACGTTTTTCTTTACGGTATTGCCGCTTGTTTTGCGTTTTAGTGTCTTTATTTCCTACACTGAGTTTAGCCTTTGTTTTCTTAAATGAAGCATCCACCTCTTTTTGAGAAACCTCTTCTTTCTTTCGAGTCTTTTTCTTAGGGGTTTTTTGCTCTTTTTTATCTTTATCTTTGTTATCTGTGGCGTTATATAAATTAGGTTGGCTAATGCGCTCGCGTTTTACTCGTTTACGTTTGCCTCGTTTTTCACTTGCTTCATCTGAAGAAGCCACCGGTTTTGTCTTTTTCTTTCCAGCACCAGAGGTGGTCGCACTCAAATCAATCTTTCCTACTACTTTGAGTCCTTTCAGTTTATCAGCTTTTGCTTCTATCAATGATTCCTCGTCGGTTGTTTCTGTGAGATTCTCTGCTTTTTTAGGTTCTTTTTGCTGAGGAGTTGGTTCCTCAGTCGAGTCTACTACAACTTCTTCTTTAGGTGCGGTTACTTCTTCCTGAGGTGCTTGCTCCATTTGAGCTTCTTCTACTGTTTCTTCCTTCCCTAATGTATCGGCTACAGATTGTTTTTCCTCAGGAGTCTCAACTTCAAGCTTTTGGGATATCGGACGTTCTTCTTTTTCTTCTACCGCTGCAACTTCTTGTTTATCAGAAGTTTTGTCTGTTTCTTCAATCTTATTGATTTCAGGCTGAGGCTTTGGTTCTTCCTTGTTTGAAATTTCAGTTTCTGTAGAAGGCTCTTGCGTAACAGATTTTTCCTGTTCGGCTGATATTTGTGGTTTTTCCTTAATCTGCTTCTTAGGAGTCTCTTCTTTCCTTTTGGTTTTCCTTGAGAGCTTTGCAGCATCCAAATCGATTTTATCAACTACTTTAAGGCCGGGTAAAGACACCCTAGAGATTTTGTCTTCTTCTAAAGCCTTCTCAGTCTGTTGTTCTTCAACCTGCGGTTCAGCACTTGGCGTAACCGTGTGGTTTTCCTTAGCTTCTACATTGCCAGAAGAGTTAGAAGGGACAAACCGATCTTCATCATCTTCATCGGTACTTTCCGGTTTATTACCCTCAGACTCAATTACGATAGTACCATGTGCGCTGCCGATAGTTAGTTCCGCAGCTTCTTGCTTAAGCGCCATTGAGGAGGCAAACTCTTTCTCTAGCAAGGCATATTGCTCATGCGTAATCTTAGTATTGGGTTTAAGACCCACATCGTAGCCATGACGAGCCAAATGTTCAGAGATTGTGGAAATCCCTACATTAAGCTTTTTTGCTGCTTGACTGAGTCTTATCATTTTTTGGTCTGCCATAAAAAAAATTCTCTTCTGCTTTTTCTTCGCGCTTACTTTGAGAAAGCGTTTCGTCGTTAATTACTTCTTTTTGTTTTTTTGAAGATAGATGTCTCTTTCTTATCCTGCAAAGATATTATTATTCGTGTTAAATCTTAAATCACAGACTTAAAGTATAGTTTTCTTTGGGGATTATAAAAAGAATAAGGTCACTCAATGTAGCATTAAGTGACCCTTATTATTGTTCCAACAGAACAACTATATCATAAATTCGTTTCCGCTATAGGCTTGCGAAAAGTGTAATATATTATTGACTACCGATTCCCGAGGCTTTTCTTCTGCATTATCTAGCTGCTCTTTCAAATAGAGAAGCTCAAAAAAATCTCTTTCCATGGCTTCATCTTCAAATATCAAAGCCTCTATTTTTCGGTTTTCTTCTTCCGAAGTTTCATTATAAATGTATCTAATCAGCTCGTGTGGATAAACTTTTTCTGGCATAGGATTTTTTGCGTTGGTTTTCTTCTACTAGGTACATTTGCTTGCGCAAGTTAATGAGAGCGTACCGCATACGACCTAAAGCAGTATTGATGCTTACACCGGTCATCTCAGCAATTTCTTGGAAACTCATCTGCATGTAATGGCGCATCATGAGCACTTCTCTTTGTGCTTCGGGCAATCTTTGGATAAACTCTCTGAGACGTGCATGCGTTTCTCGCTTAATCTGCACAGTTTCGTAAGAGTCTTCTGCAAAATCTAACGTATTAAATACGTTGCTGCCATCTTCCATTACAATCATTGGATATCGCTTTTGCTTTCTGAAGTAGTCAATCGACATGTTGTGAGCGATTCGCGAAATCCAAGGCAAAAATTTACCTTCTTCGTTGTAACGACCTGATTTAATTGTCTTAATAGCCTTAATGAACGTCTCCTGTAACAAATCTTCTGCTACGTACTGATCTTTCACAATCAGTAAAATTGTAGTAAATATTTTGTTCTTGTGTCGGTTCACTAGCGCCTCAAACGCTTTTTCATTTCCACTTTTGTACTGAGCTATTAGTTCGCAGTCACTTACTTTGTACTTTTTCATTTTGAATTACATTTAGTTAACGAAAGGGTATTTTTGTTATTGTTGCCAGAGTAAGTACACCCAGAAGTTTTTTTGCCAATTCAATAATATTATGTCGATTACTAGCTTGGCTTACAAGACTTTAGGCGACCTATACAAATCTTTACAAAGCAAACTCCAATTCAAATTTCTTTGTCTAATAATTAGATTGATTGACCGACGATTCAGGGGGGTTCGTCAAAAAGGCTGTTTTCACCCCCTATTTTGAGGGATGATTAGCATTTTGAAAATTGAATTATATGAATAACGAATTGGATTATTTCTATATGCAACAAGCCTTTGAAGAAGCTCTAAAAGCCAAGCAGATTGGAGAAGTTCCTGTGGGTGCGGTTGTGGTGGCTCAGGGGCGAGTCATCGGCAGAGGGCATAACTTAGTAGAACAGCTTTCTGACCCTACGGCTCATGCCGAAATGATTGCCATTACCAGTGCCTGCAATTATATGGGAAGTAAATACCTGACAAGTGCAACACTTTATGTTACGCTAGAGCCATGCCCTATGTGTGCCGGAGCTATATTTTGGGCACAATGTAAACGCTTAGTTTTTGCAGCTTTAGACCATTCTCATGGGTTTTACTCGGGGGAGAATCGGCGCACTCTTCATCCAAAAACGGCTATCACTACCGGTATACTTCAGCACGAAAGTGAACTGCTATTGCGCCAGTTTTTTCAAAGTATTCGAAAATAGTATTCTGCTTTCTTTCAGAGAATAATTCGAAGTTTTGCCAACTCTTTATCATTTCTGTAGTTTACAGAATACCCAGTAAGTATAATTTTAATCACTTTAAACTATTAGAAAATAATGGCTTTTGAATTACCTTCTTTACCGTATGCCTATGATGCCTTAGAGCCTCATTTTGATGCGCAAACTATGGAAATCCATCATTCTAAACACCATGGAGGATATGTAACAAAGTTAAACGCCGCTTTGGAAGGCTCGGCGCATGCCAATGCAGCTATTGAAGATATTATGAAAACGGCTGGCGCACAAGGTGCAGGCGTACGCAATAATGGGGGTGGGCATTATAATCACTCTCTTTTCTGGTCTATCCTTTCACCCAATGGTGGCGGAGCACCCTCGGGGGATTTAGCTGCAGCGATTGATCGCGACTTTGGTTCACTCGATAAACTCAAAGAAGAATTTAACCAAGCTGCTGCCACTCGCTTTGGCTCTGGTTGGGCATGGCTTATTGTTGCCGATGGCAAGTTGCATGTAACCTCAACACCTAACCAAGATAACCCCTTAATGGATGTTGCCGAAGTGAAAGGTACTCCTATTATGGGTCTTGATGTTTGGGAACATGCTTATTATTTGAAGTATCAGAACCGCCGCCCTGACTACATCAATGCGTTTTGGAATGTAGTAAATTGGGATAAAGTAGCTGAAAACTTCGCCTCAGCGAAATAATTTTCCTGTCGCAGAACGTTTTGAAAAGCACCTGCTTCCTACCATTGGTTGCAGGTGTTTTTTTATCACTGTTCTTTTTCGAGAAATTCAATACCGATTCCTTTCAACTCTTCGAGAATTGGCTCGTAAATGTCGGCGGTGGTGGGTATTACCACTCCTTTCTTATCGATTTCTCTGTTAAGAATTAGTTTTGTAGCAATCCCTACGGGAAACCCTACGGTTTTTGCCATTGCTGTATTTTTGGTGTCATCTCCTTTAACAACCATGGAGCTGGTGAGCAGCTTTTCAGTGCCTTCTGTTTTATAGATAAATTTATTCCACATCACAATCATATCTTTATCTTCAGGGGCAAGTTTCCACTTTTTCTCTAAGATATGTTGCAAAATCTGGGCAGGCGTAGCATCTTTCAAACCTACTTTTTCTTCAGAGAAGATATCAAGCCATTTAAGTTTTTCGAAGATTTCGGAGTCTTGGTCGAGTTTAAGGTAGTGCATCAGCTTAAGTTCTACCGAATCGTGCGGATTATACGAGAGAAACAAGTTAATGAACTGCCGATGGGTCATTTCTTCTGAGCCTTCTACTACATAGGAGTCGTCCGTTGCCCCAAGTTGAACGAACGCATCCCAAGCACGGCAAAAGCCCGGGCGGCGCAAAGTCCCCCGAAAAAGTGTTTTAATCCCTTGCAGGTTATATACATTAATGTATTTGAGCGAATCACGATTGGGATATCCCTCAAACCTTCCATATCCTTCAATTTCTATAATTTCCGTCCGTCGAAACAAGCGGTGATAGGGGATGTATTTGTATCTGCCTTCTTGGATAAATTTGACAGCACTTCCTTGACCGGCGATCACAACGTTTCGCGGATTCCAAGTAAACTTATAGTTCCAAGGGTTATTATCCGATTCAGGGGCTACAAGCCCGCCTGTAAAGGTTTCAAAATCGGTAAGTTCGTAACCTTCTTTCCGAATTCTATCAATCGTTTTCATTGCCGAAAGGTGGTCTAACCCTGGGTCGAGGCCAATTTCATTTAAAAAGATGATACCGGCTTCGTTGGCATCTCGATCCATCGCCTGTATTTCGGGCGAAACATACGAGGCGGTTACCATAGAACGCCTGAACTGCAAACAGGTTTGTGCCACCAAATGGTGTAGCCTAGCCGGTAACATTGAGATGACAATATCAGCTTGCCGAATCAGTTCTTCGCGCTGGTGTGTATCGTAAATATCGAGTGCTCGAGCTTCGGCAAGGGTACCCCCATCACCAATAGTTGCTTCGGCTAGTTCTAAGTCTTTCTCAGCGACTAAAATATGCCAATTGTGTGCTGCAGCTTGCGATATAAGGTATTGAATGAGCGTATATGCTGAGCGCCCTGCCCCTAATACAAGGATGTGTTTCATGTAATGTAAATTGATTTAAGGTTATAAATATCAGGTGTGAATTTAGCCTAATCAGTACAGAATCTCAATGAAAACAAAGAGCATCCTTTTTCAAAAAAGGATGCTCTGAAAATGGGTAACCAAAAGATTTGATAGTTTACGAACGGAAGTTTTTACGGCGGTTACGCTTGTAGTCTTCAAAAATCAAATCGCCTAAACCTTGCAAACTGCTATAGTATGCATTGCCATTATTCACTTTGGTAAACTCGCGCACAAACTGCTGTAAGTAAGGATCTGAAGCAATCATAAACGTAGTGATGGGGATTTTTAAACGTCGGCATTGCGCAGCTAAATTCAACGTTTTATTCAATATTTTGGTGTCGAGCCCAAAGCTATTTTTGTAGTATCGGATACCTTCTTTAATACAGGTCGGTTTTCCATCGGTAATCATAAAAATTTGCTTATTCTTATTCTTACGGCGGCGGAGCAAATCCATTGCGAGTTCTAGCCCGGCTACTGTATTGGTGTGGTAAGGGCCTACTTCAAGGTAGGGGAGGTCTTTAATTTGAATTTGCCATGCATCGTTACCAAACACTAAAATATCGAGTGTGTCTTTTTTGTAACGTGTTGTGATCAACTCAGAAAGTGCCATAGCTACTTTCTTTGCAGGAGTGATGCGGTCTTCACCGTACAAGATCATTGAATGTGAGATATCGATCATCAGCACCGTAGAAGTTTGCGTTTTGTATTCTTTTTCTACCACTTCTAGGTCATCCTCTGTGAGGAGAAAGTCGCCCACTCCATGATTTATCTGTGCATTTCGGATAGAATCCGTCATCGAAATTTGCTCGTGGGCATCGCCAAATCGAAACTCGCGACGGTCTGCCCCAATTTCATCACCTTCGCCGCTGTATGTAGTTTTATGGTTGCCTCGGTTGGTTTTTTTGAGTTTCCCAAAGATTTCTTCCAAGGCGCTGCGCCGAATGCTTTGTTCACTTTTTGCCGTAATGGAAAAAGTACCAGGGGCATCTTGATCTTCTTGAATATACCCTTTGTCTTTCAAATCTTGTATAAAATCGCCTATACCGTAGTTCTCATCGGTAAGGCCATATTGTCTGTCGAGGCTCGTAAGCCAACTTAGTGCTTCGGAAACATCACCTGAAGTTGCCGTTATAAGTTGGGTAAAAATATTCATTAAGCTTTCAAAGTTGGCTTTCTTGCCTTCTTCTTCGGGCTGGTAGTCGGTAAATCGGAAACCTATCATAATGGTGGATTCTTGTGGATAAGATGTTTCTGGTTCAACAAGTGGAGGAGGCAATGAGTTTACACCCCACCCTCTTCATTTCTTTTTCGTAGTAGTATTTCTATGCTACGATGGTATTGCTTTACCAAGAAATTTTCTCAAAACAATTCGGATTACGTGTGTTTTACACCATTTTTTGTTTAAAGAAGATTCTTTCACCAACCATTGCGTTATACTTGTAATAGCACAAAAACGTTGGTGTATTATAGCTACATGACTCGTATTTTTATACGAATGCTTACTCAGCCTTCATTTTTTTCTGAAAACACTTTTCTGTATGCAACATAAAGTATTTTTTTTAGAAGATAATCGCACACAAATTTTAGTGCTCAAACTTGCCTTCAGCGGGTTTGAAAATGTAGATGTTTCCTATTTTTCTACGGGGCAAGCGTTGCTCGAACAGCTCGGGCAATCTCCTCATATTGCTATTGTAGACCTGATGTTACCAGATATCGATGGGTTAGAACTCATCCGTAAGATTCGGCAAAAAAGCCCTCAG
>CAYMYI010000028.1:0-695 GCA_964394585.1 uncultured Roseobacteraceae bacterium | reverse complement strand
TACTTTCTGCCCAAGAAGATACCGGAGTAATAGCTGCCACTCAAAAAGAGGGAGTGTTCAATTATATTGTCAAAAGTGAAAATGCGCTTGCCTATTTACGAAAAGTGATAGAAGACCTCCTGATATTAATAGAGGCCAAAACCGAAAAAGTACCCCATGAGGAATGAGGAATTGGTTAGGTGTGCTAACATGTGTGGCAGTCCTAATAACGGGAGGCTGCGAGCCAAAACGAATCTCCCAAAGTGAGCCATCGTTAGAAAAGCGCATCGTTCGAGGCAAAATCGTTAAAGAGTTTCCCAATCAGGGTTTTGTAACATTGTATCGCCTTAGAAAAGGAGCCTGGCAGTTAATCGATACTGTACGGCTACAACCCTCAGGTCGTTTTTATGCCGACTTCCAAACCGACCAAGTAGAAATATGCTTACTCGATTTTTTTGGTCGACAACAAATTGAGTTTGTGGTGGCAGAGCCTGATGTATATTGCCAAGTGCAGTATCCTTCTTCAGTAGAATTCAAAAATTCCGAAGAAAACCAATATTATCGGTTATTTATCGAGCTCAACGCGCAGAACATTGCACAGAAAAAACGCTTAGTTCAGCAAGGCAAGCTTTTAGAATATCAGCAAGCACTCAGCCAACCTGTTAAAGTGTTTGTATCGCAACATGCACAAGGTTTTGCCGCTTTACAAGCCCTCG
>CAYMYI010000027.1:0-40237 GCA_964394585.1 uncultured Roseobacteraceae bacterium | reverse complement strand
ATCCCCAGCCGATGTTCGCTATAGGCTAAATCGAACATACCATAAATGCTAGAAATACCTTTTTCAGATACATCGAAAAAACTAACGGCAATGAGTTTATCGCCATCGTATACATCGAGTTCTTTAGCTTCGCAGGGTATCCAAGCGGGGTTTTCGTAAGAGATAAACTCGTAGAGAGAAACCGGTGCCGTGGTCTTAAATTTTTTCCGGTGCTGCCGGAACAAATCGAGGCGCGTTTGGTCAATTTCAATAGGTTTAACCTCGCTGCGGAACTGTTCGTTTTTCCGCAAGAGTTTGCGTTGGCTTTTGGTGGGTTGGTAGTTTTCGAGCCGAATCCGCAAGGGCATTACAATACAATACTGGTTGTCGTGTACGCTTAGGATATAACGAAAGAAGTACGTACCGAAATGGCGCCATCCTTTTTCCAAATAATCGTCGAGCAATTCTGGACCGATTTGCTCTATAGTCATTTCATCAATCATTGTAATGAGTGGGGCTCGTCTTTTTCCTTTACGAGTTTACACAATTTGCCGAAGAAATAAGACTAAAAAGAGAAGGCTCCTGTAGAAACCTTCTCTTTTATCCTGTTCTATTACTCTACTAAAAGATTGAGCGGTTTATTGAACGGCTGCCAAAGCTTTATCGTAATCGGGCTCTTGCGCAATTTCTGGTACTTGTTCAGTATAGGCAACCGTGCCATTCTCGTCGATCACTACTACTGCACGCGAATGCAAGTGTGCAAACGGAGGGTCTATAATTTCAAGCCCATAGGCTTTCCCAAAATCGCCGGTGGCATAATCGGAAGCCGTAATTACATTTTCAATTCCTTCTGCCCCACAGAAACGCGCCTGTGCAAAGGGTAAATCGCGCGATACGCATACCACTACTGTATTTTCCAAGGATCCGGCTTTTTGGTTAAACGCGCGGACCGATGCAGCGCAAACCCCAGTATCAATACTAGGGAATATGTTCAATATCAGCTTTTTACCTTTAAAATCAGCTAAACTTACCGGCGATAAGTCATTTTTAATTAGGGTAAAATCTTTGGCTTTTTCGCCTACAGCCGGGAGAGTGCCACTTGTTTGAATCGGGTTTCCTTTAAATGTGATTTCGCTCATAGTGTAATTGATTTAAAATATCTACAATGAATACTGCTGAAATAACTACTCGCAATGCAGAAAGTTTGTCAGAAAAATGCTTAGCCAATCAGGTTTGTAAAGGCGAGAATTACTAAAACAACCCCCGTTACGCAAATAGGTCCTAACACGCCCAAAGTCAACCCACCTAAGCGAAAATCTTTCTGTTGTAAAAACCCAGTGCTGAATGCCATGGCATTTGGCGGTGTAGAAATAGGCAAAAACAAGGCATTCGAAGCGCTTAACCCAATGACAAATGCCGCTGCGATGGCGTACTCTTGGAAACTCACCATAGCAATTGGGATGAGGATAGAAGAGGTAGCAGTATTGCTCATGATGTTCGAGAGCACTACGGTGAGCAACCCAATCAGCACCATAATCGGAATTACATATTCTCCCATTTTCGAAAGGTTTAGCTGTGCTAAGTAGGATTCGGCAAGCCCGGTATCAATAATAGCAATGCCTAACGCCAATCCTCCTGCTACAAGCATTAGGGTGTCCCACGGGAGCGAGCGGACATCGTCTGAATTAACAACCCCAACTACCGTTAGCACTACAATAGGAATACCCGAAACTGCTGAAACCGGAATGTGATGCAATGGCGAAGTTACCCACATGCCTACCGTTCCAAAAATGGTAAATAATACGATGTTGCGCTGCCGATGATCTTCTTCGGTAGAAGCTTTCGGAGCAAATAAGGAAGGCTCGAGTTGGGTAGCGTATTTTCGCACTTCGAAGTGTTTCATTAGGATGAGCCAAAAGCAAATGGTGAGTACAATGGCAAGCGGAAACCCCACCAACATCCATTCTACAAAATCGATTTCTATGCCTTGGGTACTCAGAGCACCTACGGCAATGGCATTCGGCGGGCTGCCAATAATGGTACCCATACCACCTACCGAGGCTGCTGCTGGGATACCCAACAACAGCGCTTTCTGCAAGTTGGGGCGCTGCGCAAGGGTTTGCAATAACGGGGTAATCGCTGCAAGCATCATGGCGGTAGTCGCCGTGTTCGACATCAGCATAGATCCCAGGCTCGTGGTGAGCATCAGCCCTAGCAACAAATAAGGCAGTTGAGTGCCAAATACTTTCACGGTAAAACTGAAAAGGCGTACATCGAGGCGGGTTTTTTCCATGCCTTTTGCCATAAAAAAGCCTCCGAGCATGAGCCATATCACCGGACTCGACCACGTATTCACGTATTTGGAAACATCCACGGCATCGCCGGCAAACAAAGAAGTCCCCTGTGTGTATACCAAAAAGCCAATTACCAAAATGCTAACGGCAAACGGGGGGATAGCTTCGGTTACCCAAAGCCCTACGGCAAAAAAGACTAAGAACAGGGTGTATTGTTGAAAGATGGTGAAGTCGGGTTGCTTTAACCACTGGCTTAAAAAGTAGGCTGCCACGCCGCTCCCAAAGAAAAAAAGCGTGCGTAGCGAAATGCGCGGACTGTGTTTTTCGAACAGCAACCGCAAACTGGCAATGCGCGAATCGGCCATAGTAAGTTTGTATTATGTTAATAATGATAGTTTAGTATAAAGATGAAATTATTTACATCATCCTTTTTATAAAAAAAAGAAGTAAAACGGAATGAATAAAAGTGAAGTATGAATAAAATTTACCCTCCGATATATGAGCGTACCAACTGCCAAAAGGGGTTGAGCGTTACTTCGTATAAAATGCCTTCTTGTGCAGTTGCTTCGGTCATTGCGGCGCTCCATGATGGCACATAAACGATAGGGATATACAAGGCACCCACCACAACTACCAAGAGGATAGTCGCTAGCAGATTCGCCTTCTTAAAGTACGCCATCAGTGCCCCTACCGACTCAAAATAGTAGGCAATAAAAACCACACAGACAATTAAGAAAAAAAGTAAATTTTTTACCCAAAAAAGAGATTCCGATCCTTCAAAAATATCGGGCAGTAGCCCTACTTGCTGCAATACACTCTGGTGCATCCGCAGGTTTTGTTCGTGGTACAGTGCCATATCGATAATTAATAGTAATAAGATGATAGGCAGCAACACACCGGTGTATGTGTTAATGAGTATGCTGCTCAGTTTACCGCCACGTGTATGTGTTGTGAACACGAGAACAATTCCCGGAAATAATGCCAATACCGCCGCTGCTGCCAAGTCGTTCCCAATGCCTTGGTAAATCATGGTGAACCACTGCATAAGCCCATACTCAAACGATTCAATGTGTTGGTATACCAGAAAAGCACAGCGCATCAGCATGAAAAGCAACACCCAAAACAGATAATAGTACAGAAAGAAAAAAATGCGTTTGCCCATAGCAAATAAAATCAGTTAGTTAGCACGATAAGCCGCCAAAATTACGAGGATATTACAGAATTTACGTATCGGTTGGTAAAGCATTTTTAAAAGGCGAACCATCGGCGGGGTTCGGACAGCTTGTGAAAAAGTTGTATTTTCAGACCAAACAGCTACCTTATGCCATGGAACACCCCACCACACGCATCGAAATTACTTTTACTGAACCTACCGTAGATTTGGAAGCTCTTGCCCATACGCTACATCAATACCAAATTGCTTCGCTACGGGAAGTTCCTACACCTCCGCCAGAAGGTATTTTTTTCAAAGTGAAGAACCGGCTCGAAAAAATTGATCCTCTCCAAATCCGATGGGTACAAGCCAGTGATATTTATTCTATTATCCGAACCCACCAGGCTCGCTACTTGGTGAGCCACACACTTAAATCGCTCGAAGAACGGCTTTCTTCGGATATTTTTTGCCGTGTCCACCGTTCGTATTTGGTAAATGTTACCGAAATTCGCGCCATTGAAGATGGTCAGGTGCTCATCGGCGAAGATTACATTCCCGTAGGGCAAACGCACCGCGAAGCGTTATACGCTCGGCTCGACTTTATGTAGAAAAGTGCTAACAAAGCATAAAGGAGTTGTAAATGCGGTTTTTATGGGGTATCTTCAGTTAAAATCATTTTAAAATTTGATATGAAAAAACCTGTGATGCTTACGCCCAATGGAGGGAAATGGATTTTTCTGTTCATTGGGCTTCTCGGGCTCTTCTTTGGCAACCAACTTATTTTAAAAGCCAATGCCGATTGGAATGCGGAAACTGTAATCGGTTTTTTAGTCGCATTTAGTGGCCTGCTCGCTGCGCTCTTTGGTATGATTTACTATGGAAACCGGCAATCGTCGTAAAGTGATGTTGCGCATCGTGGCGTATTAATAAAACAAGAAAACCCATTCCTCGAAAGCAATGGGTTTTCTGATGGTTGAACCAATCTCTTAAGTTACTTTTTAAACTGAGCCGCCACAATTAATTCCTTTGTTCCATGCGACCAATCGTAAAATCCACTGCCCGATTTCACGCCTAGGTGTCCTGCTGTAACCATGTTTACAAGTAGAGGGCATGGCGCGTATTTAGGATTCCCTAGTCCTTCGTACAATACGCGTAATATGGAAAGGCAAACATCCAAACCAATGAAATCGGCAAGTTGCAAAGGGCCCATAGGATGTGCCATACCTAGCTTCATTACCGTATCGATAGCATCTACATCGGCAACTCCTTCATACAGCGTGATAATTGCTTCGTTAATCATCGGCATGAGAATGCGATTTGCCACAAATCCGGGGTAATCGTTTACTTCTACGGGTACTTTCCCCAAAGCCTTCGATTTTTCCAAGATACGGTTCGTAACCTCATCGCTTGTATCGTATCCGCGGATTACCTCCACGAGCTTCATCACAGGTACGGGGTTCATAAAGTGCATACCAATCACCTTATCGGGGCGGTTGGTTACAGCCGCCATCTGCGTAATGGAAATCGACGAAGTGTTGGTTGCTAAAATGGTATCTTTCCCACATAAATAATCGAGGTCTTTAAATATTTTTTCTTTCACGTCGATATTTTCCGTAGCAGCCTCAATCACCAGTTCGGCTTCTTTCACGGCTTCGGGCAGGTTGGTGGTGGTAGTTAAGTTTGCCAGAGCTTCCGCTTTTTGCGCTTCTGTTATTTTTTCTTTTTTTAGTTGGCGATCTAGGTTTTTTGTAATGGTTGCCACGGCCTTTTCAAGCGAATGCTCTGAAATATCGACCATTACGACTTTGTGCCCTGTTTGGGCAAATACGTGGGCGATGCCGTTGCCCATAGTACCAGAACCTACTATAGTAATGTGTTGCATGGTATTGATTTTTTGTTTTGATGTGATAATGCCACAAAGTTCCTATTTTTAGCAAAACAAACACGGAAAACCTTTACAAATTCTATGAATACGCTTTGCTACTTCAACGGAGAATACCAATACTACAACGATATTCACCTACATGTTTCAGACTTGGCAATTACACGTGGCTATGGCGTGTTCGATTTTTTGCGGGCAAAGCAAGGAGTTCCGTTATTTCTAGCCGATTACCTTCAACGCTTTTACGATTCTGCCGCTGCGTTACTGCTCGATGTCCCCTTAAGCTACGAGCAACTCCACCAACTCATTTGGGAGCTCATAGAGAAAAACGGCGGAGGGGAATGGGGCATCCGCCTGATGCTCACCGGAGGGTACTCAACCGACCACTACACTCCCGAAAAGCCCAATTTCATGGTGCTAATTGTGCCTATGCATTTCCCTGAGGAGTCTGTGTATGAAAAGGGCATTCACTTGATGACCTACGCCCACCAGCGCGACCTTGCCGAGGCAAAATCGTTGAACTACCTTATGCCGATTTACCTACGCCAACAGCTTGCCCAAGCCCAAGCACACGATGTGCTTTACCACTACCAGGGCGTTTTAACGGAATCATCGCGGAGCAACTTCTTTTTTGTGAAAGAGGGGAAGCTCATCACGCCTCAAGAGCAAATTTTGAACGGAATTACTCGCCGACAGGTTATCCTCATTGCCGAACAAGACCCACAAATCAACTTAGAAATCAGAACGGTACACCCCGAGGAACTTGCCACAGCCGAAGAAGCTTTTGTTACCAGCACAACCAAACGAATTTTACCGGTTAGCCAAATTGATGGCACTGCCCTACCCCACACTCCGGGTAAGGTGACTCAATTGCTCATGCAACGATTTGCCGATTTTGAAGCCGAGTATCTTACAGCACATTCGCCTACCAATGTTCGCTAATCGTATCCTCTTAAGAAAACCGGTCAACTTAGTGATTTTGCGATATGCCGCCCTTTATTAAAACATAATGCACAGTTCAAAGGAGATTTTTATATTGTCATTTTAATGTATTAAAAATAATCTTTTGTTAAAAAAATAGACATTTTTAAAAAATCAGTTCCGAAGAGTTATTATCTTTGAAGGCGGTTGCCTTGTTTTGCTGCCCAATTTACAGACGATAATCACGGAGATTGAATAGCTATGGAAAATACAAATGGTCATTCTGACAAAACCCCTGAGGTACACCACTTCCAACCGGTTTCAGGAATGTATCGAGAGTGGTTTCTCGATTATGCCTCTTACGTAATTTTAGAACGTGCCGTACCGGCCAACGAAGATGGGCTAAAGCCTGTGCAACGCCGTATTTTACACGCTATGAAAGAAATGGACGATGGGCGGTTCAATAAAGTTGCCAACCTAATTGGTAGCACTATGCAATACCATCCGCACGGGGATGCTTCCATAGGCGATGCTCTTGTACATTTAGGGCAAAAAGATTTGCTCATTGATACACAAGGTAACTGGGGCGATATCCGCACGGGCGATAGTGCCGCCGCTCCTCGTTATATAGAAGCACGTCTTTCTGAATTTGCCAAAGAGGTGGTGTTTAACCCACAAACTACCGCGTGGCAACTTTCGTACGACGGCAGAA
Source organism: uncultured Roseobacteraceae bacterium (assembly GCA_964394585.1). Lineage (GTDB taxonomy): Bacteria > Bacteroidota > Bacteroidia > Cytophagales > Flammeovirgaceae > CAYUJH01. Next base: position 33,296 of record CAYMYI010000027.1, on the reverse strand, counting down.
AAAAAGAACCGGTTAATCTCCCTGTTAAATTTCCTCTTTTATTGCAACAGGGTGTAGAAGGCATCGCCGTAGGGCTTGCCACCAAAATATTACCGCATAACTTCTGCGAATTGCTAAAAGCTTGTGTCGATTATTTGAAAGGAAAGAATATCAACTTAGTACCCGATTTTCCTACGGGAGGTTTGGCAGACTTCTCTAACTACAACGAAGGCAAAAAAGGGGGGAAAGTGCGTGTACGTGCCCGCATTGAAGCAAAAGACACCAAAACGCTGCTCATCAAAGAAATTCCGTTCGGAACGACTACCCAACATCTGATTGACTCAATCATTAAAGCGAACGACCAAGGAAAGATCAAGATTAAAAAAGTAGTAGATAACACCGCTCGGGATATTGAAATAGAGGTTCATATCGCTCCGGGGCAATCGCCAGATGTTGCTATTGATGCGCTGTACGCTTTCACCGACTGCGAGGTTTCTATCTCCCCCAATGCCTGTGTGATTATCCAAGAACGCCCCCACTTTGTAGGAGTAAACGACATGCTGAAAGTTAGCACCGACCGCACCATAGACTTGCTCCAACAAGAACTCGAAATAAAACAAGCCGAGCTAAAAGAGAAGCTATTGTTTGCCTCGTTAGAGAAAATTTTTATCGAAAACCGCATCTATCGTGATATTGAAGAATGCGAAACATGGGATGCCGTGCTCACCACCATCGATAAAGGCTTGGAGCCTTACAAACCTGATTTCTACAGAGAAATTACGCAAGACGATATTATCAGACTCACCGAAATTAAAATTAAGCGCATTTCGAAATACGACACGTTTAAGGCCGATGAACTCATGCGCAAGCTCAGCGAAGAGTTAGAGCAAACCGAATATCACCTCGCTAACCTTATCGAATATGCTATTGCTTACTTCGAGAACCTCCTAAAAAAATATGGCAAAGGCCGCGAACGGCGTACAGAAATCCGCATGTTTGATACCATCGCCGCCACAAGAGTAGCTGCTAACAATGCCAAACTCTATGTGAATCGCTCGGAAGGGTTCATTGGCTACGGACTGAAAAAAGATGAGTTTGTGTGCGATTGTTCTGATATCGACGATATCATCGTATTTCGAAAAGATGGCGTTTGCCTAGTTACCAAAATCTCCGAGAAAGTGTTTGTAGGGAAAGGGATTATTCATGTAGGTGTGTTTGACCGAAACGATGAGCGCATGGTATATAACATGGCGTACATGGATGGAAAAACCGGTGTTTCTCGTGTAAAACGTTTCCAAGTTTTAGCCGTTACCCGCGATAAAGAGTACGATTTAACCACCGGCACTCAGGGCTCCAAACTGTTGTATTTTTCTGCCAACCCAAACGGTGAGGCCGAAACAGTTGGCGTAACGCTTTCTCCGGCTTGTAAGGCGCGCCAAAAATCGTTTGAATTCGATTTTGCTACACTGGATATTAAAGGGAGAGGCAGCCAGGGGAATATCCTCACCAAATACCCAGTTAAAAAAGTGGTATTGAAAAAAGAAGGGCAATCAACACTCCCTGCCATGCCACTATGGTACGACGAAGCCATCGGGCGACTCAACAAAGAAGAGAATGGAACATACTTAGGCAAATTTATCAATGGCGACCAGCTTTTGGTACTCTATACCACCGGAGAGTACGAGCTTACCGACTACGAACTCACCAACCGGTACGAAATCAAACAGGTGTTGCACATAGAAAAGTATAACCCTGAGAAAATTATTTCGGCGATATACTTCGATGGCAACCACGGACAATACTACGTTAAGCGCTTCCAAATCGAAACAAGCTCACAGGGCAAACGTTTCTCGTTCATTAGCGACCATGCCAAGAGTAAACTAATCATGGCGTCAACTCATAGTGCTCCCGAAGTAGAAGTTCAGTACAAAAACGGTAAGGCAGATAGGCAAAAGGAAACAGTAGTACTAAGCGAACTAATTGATGTAAAAGGATGGCGATCCGTTGGCAATAAACTCCCTTACAGTAAAATTTATGCGGTAAAACAAATTTCGGAGCCAGAACCTATTAAGGAATCCACACAAGAACATATCGAAGATGAAGCCGAACAAGAAGATAAAAAAGATCAACTTAAATTATTTTAGGGCATGAAAATAGGGCGATTGGTTTGGCTGTGTTTATGCGTGGCTGCTTGTAACGGAAACTCGGTAAGTGAACGCTCTGCTCAACCGACTACTCAAGCAGATGTGCAAGACTATATACAAAAGTACAATACGCAGAAACAGTCGTTGCAACAACGTGTAATCGATGCCTGGAACGCCCTACAACAACAGCCGGACAGCTTGAAACATCTGAGTTTTGCTTGGGCAAATCAGGCTTACCAAACCTTTCTAATAAAGGAGGCACAAAATACACAAGTAGTCGCTTGGCTAGAACAGAAGCCCCCCCTTCCATTTCATATGAGGGAACCACTTGCCCACATACGCCAATCAGGTGAAGGGCGCATCACCTTAACAGACTCTCTGGCTTATTATGCCCAAATGTTGCAATGGAAGCACCGCTCTTACTCGTACCGGTTCAATCGGCAGCCTATTTCGATTCCTCAAACCGACTCCTTATTCCGCATATTGCGCTCTAACAAACAGCGACTACGTTTGTGGGAAGCTACTCAGCTCCCTGCCGACACCTTGTTTCGTTACTGGGCATTGCACCGAACACAACTCAACCAGAGCGTTACCCAAACCTTTGGAAACGATTATTTTGCGTATCGGGCTTATCAGCTAGAGATGTCTCCAGCTGAAATTTCTAGTTTTTGTAAAAAAATAACCCAACAACTTCGCCCACTCTTCCAAGCTCTTCATCTACACTACAAAAAGATATTAGCCGAAAATTATAACGAAGAGATACCCGAACGTATCCCCGCCCATTGGTTCCCTGATGGAGTCGGGATGCACTGGAATTTTAAAGAAGCTCCTAGCGAACTATCCGATATTTTTCGCGAAACCACTCAAGTAGATTTACTCCGAAGTATTGAAAGGTATTACATAAGTATTAATTTAAGCAACGGAAACGAGGCTTATATATCGGAACTGCGAGATCCTACCCTCCAAAACAAAACAGTACAATACTTCGACCAAATACGCCCGCATGGTATTGCTTACAACAACTCGATGAGTAAGACTTTCGCTGCAACTATTGGATCTGCCTTACATACCATTGCCCAAAATCCAGATCTCCCGCCCGGAATGCAAGGAGAACTCCCCAGCTTTTTATTACGAGGCAGCGAATATTTATTTGCCCACTTCCCGCTTACGTATCGTTTTTGGCAACAAGAGCAGCGGCTTACTTCACTCAATGCGCCAGAAACAAATTTATTGAAGATGCATTTTGCCTTTTCAGAACTGATGTACTGCTGGTATGTAGCATCCGTAGTTACTCCGGTGCAACAACAATTTTATACGCAGCTTTTCACACCACAGCTTACCACGCAACTCTACTGGGAACGCATGGCATCGGAAATGGGTATTGTCCACCCGCTTGCAACCACAACAGGAAGTCCTGAACTACCGGGTATTCCGCCCGATGTGCTGCTTTATCCGCTCGATCATTTCGAAAATATGCTAAGTATACTATGGAGTTACCAATGGATTGCCCAATATGCAGAAAGCAGTGTAATTGAAGAACTATACCTACCCAAAGGCAATACGCACGGAGTTGCCTTGCATAATCTGGCGTACAAAGGAAAACGCACATCACAACGCGAACTGATTGACCCACTGCTAACCTTACCTACCGGCGACTTGTTCTTTACCCGATACTACCAGAACTTGCTCCCCCTACTCAGCGATACAACCGATAATTCAGCAAATACATACTCGGTATTTTCCGAGTAGCTTCTCATCTGCTAACACATAAGTAAGCTAACGGAGCAAATCGTTTTTTTTCACTAAGTAGAACTACTTACTTGGGTTAGCGGAACTCACGGAATTTGCTCTAAATCAGCCTGAAAAGCCCCTAAACCGCATTTTTTTTATCTATATTACATCAAGTAAAACGAATTATCTTTCAACAAAAACAAACGATTTATGGCAGTTGAAAAAACCATAGGCTCCTCAAGCCTCGTAGAAGTTGTAGACCGCATCCTCGATAAAGGCGTTGTGATTGACGCTTGGGCGCGCGTTTCGCTCGTAGGGATTGAAATCCTTGCAGTAGAAGCTCGTATCGTTGTAGCATCGGTTGAAACGTACCTCAAGTATGCTGAAGCTATCGGGCTTACCGCTAGAGCTTCTTAAAGTTAGTTGAGTAAAGAAACTGTCTGCAAATAGGGCAGTTTCTTTTTTTCTTAAAATTTAAGGCATATGGCAACAAAAAAAACCAATAAAGATGCAGCTTTAGAAGAGCTCGAAAACGACCTTCTATCGCTTCGGAAAGATTTAAAAGGGCTGAAAAGCGAAACAGCGCAACAACTTGATTCTTTCCAAAAAGAGGCACTCGCCGATGCTAAAAAAGCCCGAGCCGAACGGCTCCAATGGGTAAAACAGTTGCGCGCAGAAACCATCAAAACACTCGATAGCTTCTGGGAAGGATATGCCGAGCAAATGGATAAAGAGGAAGCCGATCGCGTGGCTTGGGTAGAAAACCTTCAACAAGAAACCGAGCAGATGATGAAACGTTTCCGCAAAGAATGGGAAGCCACCTGCCGGCAAGCGGCTACCGAACGCGCCTCCCGTACCTCAAACATTGCCCAAGAAACCGAAGCAATGCTGAACCAATTCCAAAAAGCATTTACTCAAGAAACGCAACAAGCTGATGCGACTCGTAAACAAACGATCAAGGAGCTTTTCACCGATACCCATGCTTCAGTTGAAGATTTCCACAAAGCGTTTATTCAGCAAGTAAAAGCCGACCGCCAAACCCGCCAAGCACGAATTGCCGAAATTCGTGAAGAGACGCTCCGTAAAATCAAAAATTGGAAAGCTGATTTAGAAATTTCTAAAAAAAGCACATCGGCAACCCAAAAGCCTTCTAGGCGTAAAGCCGCTACCCGTGCGCAAAAGCCCTCTTCAAAATAGAGGTATATTGCATATCTGCCCTTAAATTCTCAATTGTAATATGTGATGATAGAAGAAGAAAACACCGTACTGTATCCGCAAGCTCTAGAAAACTTTGTGGAAACACCTTATGTGCAAGATGTTTGCAACCGTGCGCTAAACTACATTGCCGCAGGGTTTCCTGTTCATTTCAGGGGACCGGCAGGTACGGGAAAAACTACACTAGCCAAACATATTGCTAGCAAACTTAATCGCCCTTTGGTAATGCTCCACGGCGACGAGGAATTTTCGACCTCTAACCTTATTGGCGGCGACAACGGCTACCGAACCAAGCGGGTTCGCGATAATTTCGTTTCAAAAGTTTTGAAAGAAGAGGAAATGGTTACCAAACAGTGGGTAGATAACCGGCTGACGGTCGCATGCCGCTATGGCTTCACCCTCATTTACGATGAGTTCACCCGCTCACGCCCCGAAGCCAACAACGTATTACTCTCTGTGTTAGAAGAAGGCATGATCAATTTACCCGTAGCCCGTGGAGGCGATAATCCTTACTTGCAAGTACACCCCAATTTTACAGCTATTTTCACGAGTAACCCCGAAGAGTATGCCGGGGTATACCGAAGCCAAGATGCACTGCGCGACCGCATGATTACCCTCGACCTCGACTACTTCGACTACGAAACCGAGGTAAGCATCACCGAGGCGAAGTCAGGGTTAACGCGCCCCGAAGCTGCGTTAATCGTAAACGTGGTTCGTGGCTTACGCGATTCGGGCAAATGCGAATTCTCGCCCACCGTGCGAGGCGCTATCATGATTGCCAAAACCATGAAAGTAATGAAACTATCGCCGACTACTTCAGTAGAGATGTTTACCTCCATAGCGCAAGATATTTTAGCCTCGGAAACAAGCCGTGTAGGTTCTAGAACGAACCAAGAACGCATAAAAAAAATTATCCGCGATTTAGTAATCGAAAACACAGGGATTTCATTATAAAATTTTCAGTATTTACACCAAATACAATACGATGCGAAAAGGACTAGAACGAATCAGGACGTTAGGCACTACCAAACAGCGCAGCATCCCACTTAAACAGCGTTCTCCGTACATAGAGCTATACCTACTAAGCAAAGAACGCAACCGATTTATCGCTGAATCGGAACGGTTAGCCAAACAAATGTTTACCGCTCAAGAGCGCCTAGGCAGCTTAGAAACACAAATGCAGCGGCTTCAGGGAGTGCTCAACGAACGAGAGGATGCCATTACCCAAAAACAAGCTGAACGTACCAAACAATGGAATACCATCAAACTGAGTTACTAAGAAGCCCTCAAGCACAGGCGAAAAACTTAGTATTTTGGCTATCATGAAACTTTCCTTTCGCTAACAAGGTAAAATAAGATACGGTATTACCCGATTTTTTTACGAAAGAAACTTGATGATATGCTTACAGAAAACCCGCCCTCTTACGGAGGAGCATTGGTGCTCATCGTGTTTGGCACCGTGATCACCTCCGGATTTTTTGCCAGTTTGCTAAGCGATATACAACTGTATCATACTGCCGAAAACTTGGCATTTACCACTCTTTTTGGCTTTACCCCACTTGGAATAGGAACCTATCAGTATTTCAAAGTTCGAAGGCAACAAAAACTCCTTTCAGCAGAACGCTGCGAATACGAACTCATTCGGTTAGCCGCTGAAAACCAAGGAGCTATCACAGCAGTAGATGTTGCCATACATTTAGAAACCTCGCACGAAAAAGCAAAAAACTTATTAAACACGCTACACCAAAAAGGTGTGTTCTCGCTTAATGTACACGAAGAGGGCGTTGTGGTCTATCACCTTAACGATTTCCTCCATTCTAAACACTAAGTCGGTTCAGCCCTCTGTAGTTTTTCATTTTCGCGGGGTATCCAGTAACTTGAGCATAAAAAATATACACCCTATCTATGAAAGAATATACCTTACAAAATGGAAAAACCGTCCCAGCATTAGGGCTAGGTACTTGGAAATCAGCCAAAGGAGAAGTTTACCCTGCCATTCGCGAAGCAATTCGCATAGGATACCGGCACTTCGATTGCGCCGCTATTTATGGCAACGAAGCCGAAATTGGGCAAGCCTTCGCCGATGCTTTCGCAGAAGGCGATGTAAAACGCGAAGAGCTATGGGTTACCTCAAAATTGTGGAATACGGCTCATAAAAAAGAGGATGTACTACCAGCCTTGCAAAAAACCCTCAACGATTTGCAGCTCGAATACCTCGATTTATACCTAATCCACTGGCCAATTGCTATGGTGAAAGACCCCCAAATGCCTTTTACAGCCGCCTCGTTCATCCCAATTGAACAAGTCCCGATTATTGAAACTTGGGGGCAAATGGAGGCCGCCCAAACACAAGGACTTGCCAAACACATTGGAGTCTCAAACTTTAGCGTAAAAAAACTCACCGATTTGATTGCCCAAGCCACCGTAAAACCAGAGTTCAATCAGGTGGAATCGCATCCCTTTCTACAACAAACCAACTTGTTATCGTTTTGCCAAAAAGAACAAATAATACTTACCGCCTACTCGCCGCTCGGCTCAAAAGACCGTACGAGTAAATCGGAAAGTGAGCCAGATTTAATGGGAAACCCAACCATAGGCGCCATTGCAAGCGAACTCAACGCTACGCCTGCTCAAGTGCTTCTAGCTTGGGCACTTCACCGCGATACGGTGGTAATCCCCAAATCGGTAAATCCAGAGCGACTGCGCCAGAACTTTGAAGCAGCTGCCCTAATCCTTTCTGAGCAGCACATGCAACAAATGGCAGCATTGGATAAACACCATCGATTTATCGATGGCACTTTCTGGACTGTGGAGGGTGGACCTTACACGTTAGCCAATCTTTGGGATGAATAAATTACCTACTGTGTAGTTAGCCTTATAATGCAAAAAGGTCGCCCAAACGCGACCTTTTCTTTTTATAGTAATAATTATGATGAGAGAAATCAAACGATAGTAGGCATAGGTTCATTGTTGCTTTCCGACTTACTTTCGCACAGGTTAGGATCTTTCCCACACACCCCACATTTCACGCCTTCTTTATTCAAAAAAGGGCTTTGTGAGGCACAAGTACCCCGAAATTCTTCATCTTTCTTGAAGATCAGGCGCACTGCCATAAGAATAAAAAATAAACCTATAAAGCCAATTCCTAGAAAAATAGTAGCCATATGTTCTGTTTTTTTATGAAGTATCTGTTTTACCAATTTAACTGCTATGCACATCACATAGTTTCGGTAAAGTTACAATTCGATCGGTAAAGAGAAAGGTATGCTGTAAGGGTAAGTATTTTTCTTATGTAAAGAAAGAAAGGTAACTAAGCGGTTTTCCAGTTACTGTTCCAGCACTAAAACTACATCGACTATCAAAAGCCTTACAGCCTCTTCTTTACGTGAAGATGACATAAAAAAAGACCATCCTTGCGTAGAATGGCCTATGATTAGGTAGTAACGATTTCAGATTAACTTAACTTACGTTGGTATTTAGACTCTTGCTTTCATGATTGTAATTGCGTTTTAGTGTTTTGAAGATTGACTTTTCTTTTTACTAAGACGATTTCGATAATTTAAACTCTTGCGTTCATGGCTATTTTCTGTTTTGAGAGGTGGTAAATTGGTGTAACTTAGAACAATTTCGGATAATTAAACTCTAGCTTTCATAATTTCTATGTGTTTTTGATTAACATCGATTAACTAATTACAACAAATCAACCAATCATTTCAAAATACTCATTTTCAGTATTTTACAATCAAAACTTGAAAATCTTTCAATTATATATTTAAAAGTATTTACACGATATTTCGTAAACGAATGAAATATCATTCATTCCCCCTTTCTACTCTATGGATTTAATTGCCACCATACGAACCATCCCTGAGCTAGGGCAAGTCCCCGCCGACCAAATTGCTTGGGTTATTGAGCACAGCGACATGCACACCCTACAACAGGGAGAAATTTTTTTTAAAAAGGGAGATCCGGTTGACCACATGATTATCCTGATAAAAGGAACACTCACGCTTAAAGTAGAACAAGGGGGAAATTTCCGCGTCATGGGAGCGATTGAAGCCCCAGCGATTACCGGTACGTTACCCTACAGCCGCACACGCACCGCTACTGGATATGGAGAGGCGATTGAAAATACCGAGGTGTTGCTATGCCATAAAGAACACTTTCGGCACATTGTAGTACACTTACCCGAACTTGCGGAAGGCTTGGTTCATTTAATGAGTAGCCGCATCCGCGATTTTACGAAGCGTGAGCAACTGAACGATAAGATGGTATCGCTAGGGAAGCTTTCCGCTGGGCTTGCCCACGAGTTAAACAATCCTTCTTCGGCTGTGGTACGTGGTGCGCAAACCCTGAGCAAACATTTGCGTGCCCTCCCCGATAAGTTTAAGGCAATCATGAAGATTGAAGCAACCGATCAAGTAGTTGATTCGGTAAACCATTGGCTATTTCACAAAGTGGATGGCGGCATTCAATCGCTTACCCTCCTCGAAAAATCGGAACGGGAAGATGCTCTTCTCGATTGGCTAGAAGAACAAAACGTTACCGATGCAGAAGATTTGGTAGAAAACCTGATGCTATACGGATTTGCAGAACCCGACCTGGAAACCTTAAAAAGCTACTTGCGCCCAGAAGACTTACCCGCCGTGTTACATTGGGTAAACCAGGTACTTACTACCGAACGGCTCGTTGGCGAAATTGAAGAAGCTTCGCAACGCATTAGCGACTTGGTAACTTCGGTAAAAAGCTATACCCATATGGACCTGGCTCCCGAAAAAAAGCCAACCAACATCCACTTAGGTATTGAAAATACGCTCACGATGCTCAATCATAAAATTAAGAAAGCTCAAATCTCGGTGGTAAAAAACTACGACGAAGCCATAGCCCACCCATCACTTTTAGCCAGTGAAATGAACCAAGTATGGACAAACCTGATTGATAATGCCATCGATGCTATGGAAACTAGCGAACGGCGTGTACTGACAATCACCTCCTTCCAAAAAGGTAATTTTATAAATGTACATATCGAGGATAGCGGCAGTGGTATTCCCCAAGAGCTGATTTCTCAGATTTTCGACCCTTTTTTTACTACCAAAGAGATAGGAAAAGGTACTGGGATTGGGCTAGAAGTAGTGCAACGCATTGTTGTCCAGCAGCATAATGGCGAAGTAAAAGTAAACTCTGAACCGGGCAGTACTGTATTTAAAATTTGCCTGCCCGTTGCATCGTAAATAAACTGAACCTTTTTAAGCTCCTATTGATTCTTGCGACTTGCGGTTAATCCCGAAGGGCGCGTTGCCATGTTGCCTACTATAAAACTACCCACTTGTTTCCCCTGTTTTACTCCGTTTTCTATAGCGGGCATGTAGTGGATTCCTCCGTACAATCGGCTGATGGCAGCTTCGTTGGAAGCATCAAAAAACGACTCGAACGAACGAACCGGCAACCCAAATTCTACTTCGGTAGAATCGGTAAATGCAAACTGATCTCCGTACAAATGCGTAAGCGCCGTAGCTGCCGAAGAGGATATTACACTATGTCCGCTCGTATATTCAGGGAAGGGAGGAGTTTGCAAAAGAGGCACCCAATCTTCGTCAATGGTTTCGTTAATTACCGTTTCAGGGCGAATAAGCGAACTGCGGTATTTTTCGTCCCAGCAACTAATAAATCCATCGAAAAGAGCAACACTTACCCATGCATAGGTTTCGGCGCTTCGGATAAAATCGGCGTTAGCTTTGCGGCAAACCGTACCGGTAATGCCTATCCAGTGCCCTCCAGGCGTGATTTTTTTTAGTGCAAACATAGCATGCCCTCGGTGGGTCGATACGTATGGGTTGCAATCCCAAAATTTGGCAATTTCTGTACGCTCTGCATCGAGGTTGTTCACAGCTTCGTATACCTCCATCATTTCTTTGTAGAATTGGCTGTTTTCATCGGTGCTAAAGGGGGTTGGCGGTTCGGGAACAAACTGCGTGGCAGAGTCGATGACCAACGGCCGAATTTTATTCCAATGGGGTTCGATTCCTTCCATGTAATCGGGGGGAGTGGGCTTCCACCGACCTTCCTCGTTGGTTACTGTAAACTTAGAAAACGACCGCGTTTGCTTGTAGTTATCGCCATCAGCCCATTGGAGCACATGCGCTGCTACGGCTGCACCATATTCCATGGAACGATTATAGACTTCTTCTGGAATGCCTTGCCCTTTCATTTCGGCATAAATTTCTTCTTCGAATGCCTCCATCTTATCCTCTGAAAATACCATGGCTTTTCCTACGGTCAAGAAGGCTTTCACAGCCGCTAATTCCCAAGCATAGGGTTGGTTGGCATCGGGAGTGGGTACTGGTGTAAATGCTGTGAGTTGCCCTGCGAGGCTTTGGTACTGCTCAGGCTTTTGGTGGCGAATCACTTCGTAAGCGGCAATACTCGAATAAGCATAAATACGGCTGGCTACTGGTGGCGAAAAAATATCATAGACGATTACGTCAGTCAGTTGTTTCACACTCCGATGCAAATAATGAGGGTTTTCCAACGCCGTTTGGAAATCGGTGGAAGATGGTTTGCACGAGCTAATCCATAGAGCAAGGCTGATAAAGGCTACATATTGTAAGTACTTCATTGTTGTTTGCGATTTAGTGAAGTGGTTGAAATCTTTAATTCATAGCTGTAGTATTTAGCAAAACTAACAGTTGTTCTACAAACGAACGAACGTACTGCCTACCCCTCCACCGAATTATTGGCAATTCCCAAAACAAAACGATTGTAACGTCTAGCGCAATGCCTCTACCTTCTACGCCGTTTGGTGCGTTTTTTTTTCGAAAAGACTTTTCGTCTATCAAGAGGCGTTTTCTTTTCTTTTTTCTCGTGGAATGCACCTTTAAACGTAGGATCTTCCTTTTTCTTCTGCGCATCAATTTCGCGTGCCATCGTTTGGTGCTCTTCGAAGGGGGTTTCAGCAATTTCGATTGTATCAGGTAGAGCTATTACAGGAATTTCCATGCGGATGAGCTTCTCAATTTTTTTGAGGTGATAGGCTTCCGCCGGGTTGCAAAACGTGATAGCCTCGCCGCTATGTTCTGCCCTTCCCGTTCGCCCGATGCGGTGTACATAATCTTCGTAGAGAATCGGGACGTCAAAATTGATTACATGACTCACCATGCTGACGTCGATTCCTCTTGCTGAAACGTCGGTAGAAACCAAAATGCGGATGTCATCATTTTTAAACTGATCCATCGCATTTTGCCTAGCATTTTGCCCTTTGTTAGCATGAATGACGCGCACATCGCCTTCTCCTTTTCGGGTAAGAAACTTTGCAATATTATCGGCATTGCCACGCGTACGAGTAAACACAATCACTTTACGGAAAGCTGCTGAATCGGAAAGGAGGTGTTCGAGCAGGGAAATTTTGGTGCGAAAATTCGGCACAAAATAGACCGCCTGCTCTACCGTTTTTGCAGGTGTTGCCTGCTTAGAAACTTCTACCCGCTGGGGAAATTCGAGGAACTCTTCGGAGAGTTTCAACACAATTTTGGGCATCGTTGCCGAGAACAGTAAGTTCTGACGCTTACGGGGTAGCACTTCGAGCAATTTCCGAATCTGCGGCATAAAGCCCATGTCCATCATACGATCGGCTTCGTCGAGCACCATGGTTTTAATTTGTTTGAACGCCAAGTGCCCGTTGTAGTAATGGTCGAGCACCCTGCCGGGCGTGCCAATCACAATATCGCAACCTTCGGCCAGTTGTTCTGCTTGTTTTTTAGGGCCAATCCCTCCAAAGACACACACATGGCGCAAGTCGGTGTAAGCGGCTAATTTTTCGAGGTGGTCGTCAATCTGCTTAGCGAGTTCGCGAGTTGGTGCTAAAATCAGCGCTCGAGGGTCATTTCCTTGCGCATATTTCACTTTCATAAGGATGGGCAACAGAAACGCAGCAGTTTTTCCTGTGCCGGTTTGGGCAATTCCGAGCAAATCGTGCCCTGCCTGAATCACGGGAATTGCTTTGGCTTGTATGGGCGTTGGTTTTTCGAACCCTTGTTCGGCTACTGCCATGAGCAGTTGTTTATTAAGTTTGAAGTCTTGAAACGATGAAGGTGTTGCCATAGCCAAAATTTGATGAATTCCCAGCAAAGTTACCATAAAAAAGAATGGACTACCGAAGAGGTTCGGCAAGCCTTACAACAGTATCGCAAGCGCTGGAAACGCGCATTGGGCATTGCCTCCGTCGGATTACTTGTTTCCATAGCCATCAACTTGTGGCTCGGCAGCGTTGCGATTCCCGCGGAGCATGTCGCAGCCATCGTTTTACATGCTCTAACCGGATGGAAGATAACTACATGGGAAGCGGCTCATCAAACTATTTTATGGGATATCCGTCTGCCTCGTATTGTAGCTTCAGTGCTTACCGGCAGTGGGTTGGCTATGGCAGGAGCAGCCATGCAAGCCATTTTACGCAATCCGTTAGCAAGCCCTTACCTCTTGGGGGTATCTTCGGGGGCTTCGCTAGGTGCCTCCCTTGTAATGTTGTTGGGCTGGGCAGGGAGTTGGTTATTGGTTCCCTTGGGTGCTTTTGGCGGAGCGCTGCTTGCTTTGTTTGCCGTATTACTTTTAGGGCAATCGCACCATAGGGTGGCTACCGAACGGCTTATTTTAGCTGGTGTTGCCATTTCGGCGTTGTTGGGTGCGCTCACCAGCTTTGTGCTATGGATTAGCCCGGCGCAAGGCATGCGGGAAATCATTTTTTGGACGCTTGGCAGTTTCCAGCGGAGTAGCTGGCAATCGGTTGGGATACCTGCCTTTAGTGTGCTGATAGGTGGATGGCTCTTTGCCCGCCATGCCAATACGTTCAACGCTATGCTAATGGGAGAAGAAACCGCGCGTACGTTAGGGGTACATCCCTCGCGTTTGCGACGGCAAATGTTTGTAGTGGTCTCGTTGGTGGCAGCTAGCTTAGTGGCAATGTTCGGGGTGATTGGCTTCGTTGGGCTGATGGTTCCACACATCGTGCGGTTGTGGGTAGGTAACGATTACCAACGGGTACTACCTGCGTCGGCAATCTGTGGAGGGGTTTTCATGGTATGGACCGATGCCGCCAGCCGTCTAATCTTCGCTCCGTTGGAAATTCCTTTGGGCATTATCACCGCCCTCGTTGGCGCTCCCTTTTTTCTGTGGCTTATGCATCGCTCAAAGGTGTAATATCTATCCTTAAAACTAGGGTATCCTACAACAAAAAAACAACATCCCTAAATACTTAAAAACAAAGGCAACCCTACCATAGAACGCCCAAAATGCCACCTATGTAATTTTTATTGGCATTTGCCGACATACTATGCAACTTCCTTATTATGAATTCTTTTCCCAAAACCGAGTTAAGCATATGAAACTTACTATCTCAAATCTATCGAAAACGTATGCCAATGGCGTGCAAGCCCTCAAAGATGTAACCCTCGACATTGGCACGGGCATGTTCGGTTTATTAGGGCCTAATGGAGCGGGCAAATCTTCGTTGATGCGCACTATTGCCACCTTGCAAGAACCCGACACAGGCAGCATCACCTTAGGCGATATCGACGTTCTCAAACAAAAAGACGAAGTTCGAAAGGTATTGGGCTACCTGCCCCAAGAGTTTGGCGTGTACCCCAAAATTAGCGCGGAAACCCTACTCGACCACCTTGCCGTGCTGAAAGGCATTACCCATGCCAAAGAACGGAAAGAGCTTGTGAAAACCCTTCTGCACAAAACCAACTTATACGATGCCCGCAAGAAAAACCTAGGGGGCTATTCCGGAGGGATGAAACAGCGTTTTGGTATAGCACAAGCCTTGCTTTCAAACCCGAAGTTGATTATTGTTGATGAACCTACCGCCGGCCTTGACCCTGCCGAACGCAACCGTTTCCACAATTTACTGAGCGAACTAGGCGAAAATACCGTCGTAATCCTTTCTACCCATATTGTAGAAGATGTAAAAGAACTTTGTACCGATATGGCAATCATCAACAAAGGAGAAGTTTTGCTGAAGGGCAACCCGCTAGAAGCCATCGGGACTATTCAAGGCAAAGTTTGGAAGAAAATTATTGCGAAAAACGAACTCGACGAGTACAAGGCAAACTATACAGTAATTTCTGACCGATTAATCGCCGGTAAGCCCATTATCCACATATATGCCGAAACCGAACCGGGCAACGGTTTTCAGCCTGTAGAAGCCGACCTGGAAGATGTGTATTTCTCGCAAATTTTTGGAGGATTGGCAACGCCTGCTTCGGTTGAAGCATAAACGGCAAGGTACACTACCCATTTATTCGTATTGAAAAAATTTAAAAACTGAAAATTATGTGGTTTGAAATATTCAAATTTGAATTGGCATATCGGAAAAAACGTCCGGCTACGTACTTATACTTTGCCATTTTGTTTTTGCTCTCGTTTGGTGCAGTTACGAGCGATTTCGTGCAGATTGGCGGAGGTGTCGGCTTGGTAAAAGAAAATGCGCCTGCTACCCTTGCCACCATGATGGTAATCATGTCAGCCTTTTTCATGATGATTACCTCGGCAATTATGGGCGTGGGCGTACTACGCGACTTCGAACATAATACCGAATCGCTCATGTTTTCTACCCCAATCAAAAAACGTGATTACCTCTTAGGCCGCTTCCTCGGATCGTTTGTAGTAACCCTGTTCGTTTTCTCAGGGATGTTGCTCGGGTTTATCGTTGGCGAGTTTATGCCCTGGCGCGATGCCGAGCGGATGCTCCCCTTCACTCCTTGGAACTTCATCCACCCGTTCTTGTTTTTAGTGATCCCGAACCTGTTTTTCAGCGGGGTAATTTTCTTTGCAAGCGGTGCACTCAGCCGTAAAATGCTTGTAGTGTACACCCAAGGGATTTTGTTGTTTTTGGTCTATCAGATAGCCAACTCACTCACGCGCGACATCGAGAACCAAAGTGTTGCCGCTATTATCGATCCGTTCTTCTTCCGCTCCATCAACTACATTACTCAGTACTGGACAGTTTCTGAGCAAAACAGCATGGTGATTCCGCTCGAAGGCGTCGCACTCTACAACCGCCTAATTTGGATGGGTGTAGGCATTTTAGGGCTCATCGCTACCTATTACGGCTTCTCGTTCAACGTGGTGCGCAATGTTCTTTTCAAAAGAAGCAAGAAAAGACAAGATACACCTACTGAGGAAAGCGTAGACGCTGCAAAAATTACCATCCCGACTACCACCCAACACCTCGGTTTAGGCACTCAACTCCTACAACTGCGTCGGCAGAGCTTCTTCTATTTTAAAGAAGTGCTTCGCGAAATCCCCTTTTGGGCAATGGTAATTTGTGGTATGGGGATGCTATTCGTAAACTCAGCCTACATGGGGCGCGTATTTGGCACCAATACATACCCTACCACATACCAAGTTTTAGAACTTATCAGCGGGTTCAATCTGTTTTTCGTTATCATTTTGGTATTCTACTCCGGCGAACTAATTTGGAAAGAGCGGCAAGTAAAAATCAATCTCATTTACGATGCCATGCCCATGCCCGATTTCGTCAGTTTAGTGAGCAAGTTCCTCGGGATGGTCTACATTTATATCCTTTTGATTTTCGCCCTCATTTTTTCCGGTGTATTAATACAAACCTTCAAGGGATTTTACGAATATAACATAGCACTATATTTCAGTCGGATGTTTGCCGGGGTGTTCCCCTTCCTCATTTTGTTTACGCTATTGACCTTCTTTGTACAAGTGATGGTGAACAATAAGTTTTTAGGGCATACCGTCATGATTTTGTTCTTTGGTGTAACTCTCGTGTTAGAAGTGATAGGAGTAGAACATGGACTGTTGCAATTTGGAAGTGGTTCGCTGGGGTCGCACTCTGAGATGAATGGATTCGGACACTATCCATTGGGGTACTCTTGGTTCAATTTCTATTGGTTTGCCTTCACCATCATTTTGTTTGCTGCCGCCATATTACTTTCGGTGCGTGGCTCTGAAGCCGCCTTGAAAGCCCGCTTAAAAGTGGGGAAAGTCCGCCTTACCAAGCCCCTCATCGTGATTGCCTCTGTGGGTTTGGTATCCTTTGTCTCTTCAGGGAGCATCATCTATTACAACACCAACGTACTCAACGCATACCGAAACTCCGATGCTGCCGAGAAACAACAAGCCGACTACGAGAAAACCCTCAAGCAATTTGAGTACATGCCCCAACCTAAAATCGTGGATGTAAACTTGAAAGTCGATTTGTACCCCTCGCAGCGCGACTACGTAGCAGAGGGCTACTACATCCTGAAAAATAAATCTAGTGCACCGATAGAAGATGTCCACGTGCAGATTAACCCTGATTTCCAAGTGAATATGGAATACCTCCGCTTTGAAGGAGGCGCTACAGTAAATGAGCAACACAAAGATTTTCGGTACTATATCTACCGCCTTAACCAACCTTTAGCCCCCGGCGATTCGCTCAAAATGGAATTTAAGCAGTTGTTTACCACCAAAGGCTTTGTGGAAAGCGGGTCAAATACTAACATAGTATTTAACGGGACTTTCTTGAACAGTGGGCAGTTTCCTTCGTTGGGCTATAATTCAGGGTTTGAATTAGGCGATGACAACACCCGCCGCGAACAAGACCTCCCCCCGAAAAACCGCTTACTCCCCCGCGACGATATGCGCGAGTTAATCAATGGGTTCTTGGGAGATGACGGCGACCAAATTAATTTTGAGATTATACTTAGCACCGAGCCTAACCAAATTGCCATTTCGCCGGGATATTTGCAGCGCGAATGGTCCGAAAACGACCGCCGCTATTTCCATTATAAAATGGATAAACCGATGATGAACTTCTATTCTATACTCTCGGCAGAATACGAAGTGATGCGCGATACTTGGACACCTCCCGCCGATAGCTTAGGCGAGCAGGTAAACCTCGAAATTTACTACCACAAAGGGCACGAGTACAACTTAGACCGAATGATGAACGCCATGAAGGCTTCATTCGATTACTTCTCGCAGAACTTTTCGCCTTATCAGTTCCGGCAAATGCGTATTTTGGAGTTCCCACGGTATGCCACGTTTGCGCAGTCGTTTGCCAATACTGTCCCTTTTTCAGAAGGAATTGGGTTTGTGCTCGATATTGATGATGCCGAAGATGTGGACATTGCCTTTTATGTAACTGCCCACGAGCTCGCTCACCAATGGTGGGGGCACCAGGTGATGTCGGCAAATGTGCAAGGCAGCCAGGTGATGAGCGAATCGCTCTCGCAGTATGCCGCGTTGATGGTAATGAAACAAGCCTATCCCGAAGAGAAAGTGCAAAAGTTCCTCAAACAAGAACTGCAGCGCTATTTGCGAGGTAGAGCTACCGAAACCAAGCGAGAAATGCCTTTGGTAACCGTAGAAAATCAAAACTACATCCACTATGGAAAGGGCGCCAATGTGTTTTACACCTTGCAAGATTACATCGGCGAAGATAGCCTCAACGCTGCCCTAAGCCGTTTTATCCGCGATTGGAATATATTCGACGGGCAACCACAAAAAGGGAGGTTCCCCACTACGCTCGATTTTATGCCCTACATCCGCGAAGTAACCCCAGCTAATTTGCAAGGCATGGTCGACGATTTGTTCGAAAAAATCACGCTTTTCGAAAACAAAGTCAATAAAGCAGAATACACACAGCTTTCCGGCGATACCTACGAAGTGGAACTTACTGTGCAAGCCAAAAAGTTTTATGCCGATAGTCTGGGGATAGAAACGCCTGTTCCGCTCGATGAGTATATCGAAATTGGGGTGTATGGGAAGGATGAAAACGGCGACGATAAGCTGTTGTACTTACAAAAGCACCGATTTACCAAAGAAGAACAAACGTTTACCATCACTGTGAACCAAGAACCTACCAAAGCAGGAATTGACCCAATTTATAAGTTCATTGACCGCAACCCCGACGACAATACCAAGTCGGTATCAGAGAAAAGCGGCACGTAACCTCACTTTAATTTCACAAAAAGAACCCTCTCATCCAACAGTAATGGTTGAGGGGGTTTCGTTTGCAGGAAAGTGCTAAACAGTGTAAGAAACTTTCATCATCCCCACGGAAGGATTTCACCCTTTCTCTACCACAAATGGTTATTAGTCAAAAATAAGTAGAGCGAAAAATTCGATACTTTTGCGCCTCATTACAGAAATTGATAAGCAGTAGGTTATGAATACATCGGCATATGGGAAATTACCCCAATTGGCAGCCCAACTGAAAGGTGAACTCCATTACGACGACACCATGCGAACCCTCTACGCAACCGATGCTTCGGCGTATCGAGAAATGCCCTTAGCAGTTGCTTTTCCGAAAGATACTACCGACCTGAAGGCACTCATTCAGTTTGCGCGGGCGAACCATACTTCGCTAATCCCCCGAACGGCTGGTACTTCATTAGCCGGGCAGGTAGTCGGGAGTGGCATTGTAGTCGATGTATCACATCATTTCAACCAAATTTTAGAAGTAAACCCCGAAGAGCATTGGGTACGTTTGCAGCCCGCTGTAGTCCGCGATGAGCTTAACCGTTATCTACAACCCTATGGGATGTTTTTTGGCCCGGAAACCTCTACAGCAAACCGTGCGATGGTGGGCGGCATGGTGGGCAACAATTCGTGCGGTTCTAACTCCGTAGTATACGGAAGCACACGCGACCACCTCCTCGAAGTAAAAGGACTTCTCAGCGATGGTTCTGAAGTTGTATTTCATGAATTAGATACAAAGCAATTTGAAGAAAAATGTCAGTTAGAGTCGCTAGAAGGGGCGGTATATCGGAGCATTCGCGATTTACTAACCCACGAACCGTTGCAACACGCAATTACCGAGTGCTATCCTAAGCCAAGCATACCACGCCGCAATACCGGGTATGCACTCGATTTACTCATGGATGCAACCCCGCTCCAACCCTCTTCGCATAAGCCGTTCAACTTCTGTAAACTCATAGCGGGTTCGGAAGGCACCCTATTGTTTATTACCGAAATTAAGGTACATACTAATCCGCTCCCTCCTGTGGAAAAAGCGTTGGTAGCCGCTCATTTTCACAATGTAGATGAAGCCCTTCGCGCCAATCTCATTGCCCTAAAATACAGCCCTTCAGCTTGCGAACTGATGGATCATTACATTTTGGAATGCACCAAAACTAACCGCGAGCAACAGCAAAATCGCTTTTTTGTAGAAGGCGATCCGGGGGCAATTTTGGTTGTAGAAATAGCCCGCGATAATGCAGAAGACGTACAACGCGACGCCCTCGCCATGATTGCCGAAATGAAAGACCAATCGCTAGGTTATCATTTCCCTGTTATTCCAAAGGAAGCTGCCCACAAAGTATGGAACTTGCGAAAAGCCGGATTAGGACTGCTTTCCAACATTCCCGGTGATGCCAAACCTGTAGCAGTGATTGAAGACACGGCAGTCGATGTACGCGATTTACCCCAATTTATCGCCGAATTTAATAAAGTACTCGAAACCCATAATTTATACTGTGTCCATTATGCACATGCAGGTTCTGGAGAATTGCACTTACGCCCCATCCTCAATTTAAAAACCGAAGAAGGGAACCGGCTTTTTCGCGTAATTGCAGAAGAAATTGCCACTTTGGTCAAAAAATACAAAGGTTCGCTGAGTGGGGAACATGGCGATGGTAGGCTGCGCGGTGAGTTTATCCAGTTTATGGTGGGTGAGGTTTGCTACGAAGCCATCTGCCAGGTGAAGAAAATTTTTGATCCGCATCATATTTTCAACCCGGGGAAAATCGTAGATACCCCACCGATGAATACCTCGTTACGGTATATGCCCCAACACCCGGATCCTGTACTGAAAACCACCTTCGATTTTAGCCGCGATAAAGGCATTTTACGTACAGCCGAGCTTTGCAACGGCTCAGGCGACTGCCGCAAAAGCCACCTCACCGGCGGAACGATGTGCCCTAGCTATATGGCAACTCGCCGCGAAAAAGATACTACGCGGGCTCGGGCGAACATCTTGCGGGAATTTCTCACAAATTCACCTAAGCAGAACAAGTTCGACCATCAAGAAATTTACGAAGTGATGGACTTGTGCCTATCATGCAAGGGGTGCAAATCTGAGTGTCCTTCCAATGTAGATATGGCAAAACTGAAAGCAGAATTTCTACAGCACTATTACGATGCCAACGGAGTACCGTATCGCACTAAGCTCATCAGCCATTTCTCCACACTCAATGCCCTTGCTTCGCTTACGCCGTGGGCATACAACTTTGTATTTTCTAACAAACTCATTGCGCCATTCGCAAAATCGCTCTCAGGGTTTGCTAGCGAACGTTCCATGCCCTTGTTGTACAAACAGACACTTAAAAAATGGATGAAAAAGCACCAACGCAATGGCGCCTTGCCCCCGAAAAGTGCCCGCAAAACCGTGTATTTGTTCTGCGATGAGTTCACCAACTATCACGATACTCCAATAGGAATCAAAGCGGTAGAATTGTTGGAACGCTTGGGATATGCAGTGCGTACATTGCCCCATCTCGAAAGTGGGCGTACGTTCCTTTCGAAAGGATTGGTGCGCAAAGCTCAGGAAATCGCAGTGCGCAATATTGAACTCTTGTCGCAGTATATTTCGCCCGAAACGCCGCTCGTAGGTATAGAACCTTCAGCATTACTTACTCTCCGCGACGAGTACCTCGAACTATGCGGTCCTATGCAAAAAGATCGTGCGCAACTCATTGCTGAAAACACCTTGTTATTCGATGAGTTTATTGCGCAAGAGCGCGATAATGGCAACATTACCCCTAAGCAGTTTACCAACCAAAAACAGTTGATTAAAGTACATGGGCACTGCCATCAGAAAGCGTTGGCATCGTTAACACCTACCAAAAAAATGCTAACCCTTCCGGAAAATTACGAAGTACACATGATTCCTTCAGGGTGTTGTGGCATGGCAGGTTCCTTCGGGTACGAAGCCGAGCATTTTGAAGTTTCCATGCAGATAGGCGAGTTAGTATTGCTACCTACCGTACGCCAACAACCTGACGATGTGCTCATTGCAGCCGCTGGCACTAGCTGCCGGCATCAAATTAAAGACGGTACAAACCGAACCGCCCTCCACCCTATCGAAATTCTATGGGATGCTTTACTAACAGAGTAGCCTTTTAATGGAGTAATAAACGTTGGAAGCTCAAAAGAGAGACTTTGTTCAATGTGGCAGCCTTATTCTATAAGAAACCTTATATGACTTAAGGACAACTTCAGCGCTACGGCATTGTTCTTCAACCCCTTACAAAAACAATAATCTTACTATCCCATTTCTTTTTGGGTATAAAAAAAGACACTCAAAGAGTGCCTTTTTTCCTCAAACAAACTATTAATAGCCAATTAAAAACCAATGCCGTAGTAAGCTTTTTCCCCATCGGGATAGATTCCTTCTATGAGAACACCACCATCGATATTGCTGAGCATTTCTCGCAGGTTATCGGTAGAACTTACCGGTCTTTTATCGATGTGGGTAATGATGAAGCCTTCTTGAACATTAGCGGCTTTCAATTTTCCTTCTTTGAGTTCTACAACTTTAATGCCTGAATTCAGCCCAAGTTCGGCGAGTTCTTCTGCTTCTAAATCGACCACCTCAGCACCAAGCTCGGAAACCATCCCTTTTTCGCGATCTGCACGAGTGATAATTTCGGTAGTTTGCTGGCGATTTTTTAGGGTTACCATCACTTCTTCGATGGTATCGTTGCGTTTTAATTTTACCTTTACTTGGTCGCCGGGGCGATTCTGCGCAACGATTTCTTGTAGTTCCGATACATTATTTACTGCAATATCGTTGATTCCCAAAATAATATCGCCGCGTACAATTCCGGCATCATCGGCACCACTTCCCGGGTTTACCCCCATGATGAATACACCCTCCACTTCATCTAAATCTTCCATTTCGGCAAGTTCCGCATTCACATCGACAATACTTACGCCCATGAGCGCACGTTGTACTTCTCCGTAACTCAATAAATCGTCCATCACTTTCTTTACCAAAGAAACCGGTACGGCAAACGAGTACCCCGAATAAGAACCGGTGTTGGTAGCAATCGCCGTATTAATTCCTATCAGTTTGCCCTCCAAGTCAACTAGAGCACCTCCACTATTGCCGGGGTTTACGGCAGCATCGGTCTGAATAAAAGATTCGATAGAGTAGTTGCTCCTTGTGCGCGATCGTAAAATATTGATATTACGTGCTTTAGCACTTACAATACCAGCCGTTACCGTAGAGGTGAGGTCAAACGGGTTTCCTACGGCAAGCACCCATTCGCCTATTTTCACCTCGTCAGAGTTTCCAAAGGGAACAAAAGGCAGGCTATTGCCTTCAATTTTGATAAGAGCTAAATCGGTATTAGGGTCTGTTCCTACAATGGTAGCGTCGAAGCTTCGTTTGTCGTTAAGCACTACTTCGATGCGGCTGGCATCTTCCACAACGTGGTTGTTAGTGGCAATGTAGCCATCGTCGGTAATAATTACTCCTGAACCAGATGACATCCGCTGTCCGCGGTTTCCGTAGTAGCCATCTTCGCCTCCATCGCCAAAGAAATTACGGAGCATGTCTTCAATAGAATTTCTGCCATATTGAGCGGCAGTGCCATCGTAGGTAGTTTTAATATGAACTACTGCGGGGGTTACTTTCTCGGCTGCTGCTACAAAGTTCAACCCTGCAGGAATTTCGTAGCGTTTTGTTTCGGTTGCCGAGGAGTTTACCGTTGCATTCCCTGTGCTATCGCCACGGTTTTCGAAGCGAGAGAGCACTACTTGCTGTTTGTCTTGAAAACTCTGTTCGTTTGAGTCTCCTGCCAAATACTTGTAACCAGCAATCGAAATTGCCCCGCCGAGCAATGCTGCGAGCAACATGCTTAAGAAAAGTTTTCCGGTATTCATAATCTAATTGATTTAAAATAGTGGGTTTGTTTTGTTTGGTTAAACACAAGAATTATTACAGAAGATTTTGAAAGAGCTGCTTTTTATCAACTTTTTTTCTCTTTTAACACTCATTAAATCCCAAACGTTTATTCCGATTAGCATAGAGCTGATATCAATTTAAGAAAAAAAAGGAGGTCTTGATAAGCCTCCTTTAGTCATAAGGTCAATTTTTTCTAGTTATCAGGATATTCTTCTCGGAATCCGTCCCAATATTCTTTTACGGTTTGTTTCATTTCTTTGTGTAATAGCAAGATGCCAATCAGGTTAGGAATGGTCATAAGTGCTATGGTAATGCCCGAAAGTGTCCAAATGATGGTAGTATCGGTGAACGAAGCGAGGAAAAAGCCTACTACATATACACTTCGATACCAAAATACCGACTTGAGGCCAAATAGGTACGTCATGGCACGCCCCCCGTAGTACGACCAAGAGATTGCTGTTGAGAAAGCAAATAAAAGCAACCCAATAGAAATTATATATTGCCCAAAATTGCCAAAATAACTTCTAGTAAAGGCTTCGGCAGTAAGCGGCGCACTGTGTACTAAACTTTTACCACTAAACACGATGGAGAGCGAACCATATTCGACGACTCCCTCTGAAACACGCACTCTACCCGTATACGGTTGCTCGTTTACACTTACGCGTACTTCTTCGGCAAGAGAACGGGCATGCATCACTGAAACTGGCGTTTGGATGATACCATCTTTCACAATTAGTTCACCGCTGAAAAGAGGCAATATTACTTCGTCGTCGAGAAGGTGAGCAGCTAGTTTTTCGCGGTCGGCTTCAAGGGTATCGTCATAAACACTTGCCAAAATTTGCAAGTCGGCTTCTTGGAACTGATTTTCGAGTTTTTGGTTCCATACCCCAGATGAAAGTAATGTTAAGCCGGTAAGCGAACAGATTATGATGGTATCGATAAAAGGTTCTAAGATGGCTACCATCCCTTCTGAAACTGGTTCATGTGCCTTGGCAGCAGCGTGAGCAATAGGTGCAGAGCCTTGCCCTGCCTCGTTGGAAAATAGCCCTCGGTTCACCCCTCGGTTGAAAGCAAACGCAATGGTTGCTCCTAAGAAACCTCCCGTAGCTGCTGACCCCGACATGATATCGTTTACGACGGCAGCAAGTGAGGGAACAATATTTTCAGCATTGTAAAAGATAACCGCTAGTGCTCCTACAAAATAAATGACCGCCATTGCTGGCACTAGCTTTTCTGTTACCTTGGCAATTCGCTTGATGCCGCCCAGAATCACGAAAGCAAGCAAAACAGCTAAAACACCTCCTGTGATAATCTGATCGATACCGAAGGTTGCAAATACCGAATTGGCAATACTGTTGATTTGGGGCAGATTACCAGTACCAAACGAAGAAAGTACGGTTGCTACGGCAAATATCCCGCCTAGCCATACACCTGTTTTGATTTCCTTCCCCGATTTAGTTACAATGTTCAACCGCTTTTTCATGAAGTACATCGGGCCGCCGGCTATGGTCCCATCTTCGGCTTTATCGCGGTATTTGTGCGAAAGGGTAACTTCCACAAACTTGGTGGTCATCCCTAAAAACGCCGTTACAATCATCCAAAAGATGGCAGCTGGCCCCCCTAAGTGGATTGCCAATGCTACTCCGGCAATATTTCCGGTTCCTACCGTGCCCGAGAGTGCTGTTGCCAATGCCTGAAAGTGAGAGGTATCTCCCTCATCGCCATCTCTATCGTACTTTCCACGGACGATGCGTAGTGCATGGGCAAAATATCGAAACTGAGGGAATTTTAGATAAATAGTGAAAAATAAGCCTGTGAGTAGTAGTAAAAACACAAACCATTGAGAACCACCAATGTAGCTATCAATGAGTCCTAGAATTTCGTTGAGTTCTTGCATAGTGAGAAGAGTAAAGAAGGTTTAGGTAATGCTAAAGATTGGAGTAATAAATGTGGTAGAGTATTGATGCTAAAAATTGTAAAATGTAATACGATATACCCCAACGATGCCTCAACATATGGCATTCGTAGAATATGAACTGCAAATTAAGTGATTTTTACTAAAGAACCTTTTTACTTGTTTTCCCCCCTAAATTCAAAGCGTATGAAATTCAGACTTCAAATCTTAATAGGTATTGGTATATACCTAGGGTGTATCGGATGTACTACCATTGAGTTTGCAACCCCACAACCTAAAAATCAAACCGCCCTCAAACGGATTCCGAAAGAGCTGAGAGGCACGTATGTTAACGATGATGGCGATACCATTTTTGTAGCGAAAAAGGGGTATCGGTTTCCAGAAAGTTTTTCTAAAGCTATTCCGCTTACTGCTATTGACTCGTTACCCGGTATCCGTTTCGTAAACAACAAATTGTACGATGCTTCTGTACCTACTGATAAGCCAATTCCTTATACGCGCTCTAATGATACCTTATCGTATGAAATACAATTGTACCCTTGGCAAACCCTATCCGATTCCTTGATTCTGAAACCACTCAACGATGGAGGCTATGCACTAAATATGCAACAAGAAAGCGGTTGGTTAGTGATTTTGATAGAACCAACCGAAGAAGGAAACCTAAAGCTTTTTGGTATTACCGAAGCAAAATCAAAATTGGAGGAGTTTACCGAGGAAATCGACTTTAAAAAAATTGACGAATACACCTACCAACTAGACTTATCGGCTGAGGAGTTTGAGGCAATGCGGAAAAAAGGACTATTCAATGTTTTGGGAAATATGAAACGCATAAATTAAAAAAGGCCTCATCAATGGATGAAGCCCTTAGTCTAGTAAATATGAAAATGAAAAAAATTTACCTAAAGCATTTCTTTATATCGAAAACAGATTTTTGCTGTTGTCTTTATCAAATAATACATTACAAATATAAATTCGAGCAGGCAAATATCCAAATCATCTAAACGAATATACAATTTATTTTATATAAAGCCTTGATAATAAAGTACTTAATACCTTGTTTTTTCAAATTAAATTTCTGTTACATCTTATAAAGCTCTCTTTGCAAATAAATTTATATTTGTATATGCAAATATACAAAAGTCGTTTGATGATCTCCCAAAGTAGGTAATAACCCGCATTGTAGTAGTTGTACGTTCAGAAGAAATGTATGTTTGCAGTATGAGCCACCCATTCCAATCGACTCTGGTACAAGTTTTCTTGTTTAAAGGTGATTTGCTGAAAAAACTGCGTTTACGACTCGTAGTGGTTGCAGTGTGCACCTCGCTTTTTTGTTTGCTGCACGAGTATCGCTTGTTCACATTTGAGGTAAGCTTCAGTTTGCCCGGCCTGATGGGAGCTGCTCTGGGGATTTTGCTCGTTTTCCGAAATAACACTGCATATGAACGGTGGTGGGAAGCCCGCAAAGTTCTAGGTGCTTTGGTGAACACCTCGCGAAGCTTTGCCATGAAAACTCTTCATGTTTTAGGTAAATCTTCTATTGACCATTCGTTGCCGCTTTTGCTGCTTATTGCTGCGTTTCCGTTTACGCTCAAGGGGCATCTTCGCGAAGGAGTCGATTTGCGAGAAATTGCCTTTCTGCCTGCGCAACTCCTTGAAAAGCTGCGCGCTTGGCAACATAAACCCAACGCTCTAGCCGAAGAAATGGTACGATACATCCACCAAGCCTTTGCCAATGAGCAACTTACAGATTATCAAATGATAGCACTGATGGAAAGTACGGACCACTTGGTGGATATTTTAGGTAAATGCGAGCGTATCAAAAACACGCCAATGCCTCGGTCGCACAACTACTTACTAAAAGCCTACATTTTTGTATACACGCTGATTATGCCTCTTGGATTTATCACTGTATTAGGTTGGTGGACCATCTTAGCTACCTGCGTGATTTACTTTTTGGCAATGAGCATTGTGCTCATTGCTGAAGAAATTGAAGAGCCCTTCGGCACCGATAAAAACGATTTACCCTTCGATGCAATCGCTAACACGATTTTTAATAACATAAAAGAAATTGCACGCCATGAAAAAAGCTTTTTATCTGACAACCTGTAATACCTGCCAACGCATTTTGAAAGAAGTAGATGCCGAAAGCAATTTCGAATTGCAGGAGATTAAATCGGAACCGGTAACCAAAGCTCAATTAGAAGAATTGCATCAGCTAGCAGGCAGCTATGAGGCACTTTTTAATCGGCGAGCACAAAAATACCGAAAGCTTGGGCTGCACGAACACCCCCTCACCGAAGCCGATTACAAACACCATATTTTAGAGGAATATACCTTTTTAAAACGCCCGGTATTTGTGTTAGACAATCAGATCTTTATCGGCAATAGTAAAAAAACGATTGACGCCCTTAAAAATGCACTCAACAAATAACCTATATGGGACGAATTTTGGCAATTGACTATGGCAATAAACGGGTGGGCATCGCTGTAACCGATCCCTTGCAACTTATTGCAAGCCCCAAAGAAACCGTGCGTACCCATTTGCTGCTCGAGTATTTGCAAACCTATTGCGCTACCGAACCTGTAGAAGCCTTTGTGTTAGGAATGCCGGTAAACCTTGATAGAAGCGATACTGATACAACAGCTGCCGTGCGCGGGCTTTCCAAAAAATTGCAGAAACTCTTCCCAGATATTCCGGTGCACTGGGTCGATGAGCGCTTCACCTCAAAACTCGCCCACGATGCCATGCTCCGCTCTGGCATGAAGAAAAAAGACCGGCAAAACAAAGAAAATGTTGATAAAATTAGTGCGGCAATCATTTTGCAATCGTACCTAGACCAACAAGCCTAACGAATGGTTTAAAGTGCAAGAAGGGTAACACGGAATTTTCTATCTATTGAAAAACAACACTACTTTTGCGCGAATACACCTATACTTAAACCTATTGAAAATGATTTATCCTATTGTAGCCTACGGGACTCCCGTATTAAAAAAAGTAGCACAACCCATTGAAAAAGAAGGCAATATAGATGTAATTCAGCTCGTAAACGATATGTTTGAAACCATGTATGCCGCAAATGGGGTTGGACTTGCAGGGCCTCAAATTGGTAAAGGACTTCGCATTTTTGTGGTAGATGCCGAACCACTCGACGAAGAAAACTTGAAAGGTTTTAAAAAGGCATTCATTAATCCAATAAAAATTGAGGAAGAAGGCGAAATATGGGCTTTCGAAGAAGGTTGTTTGAGCATACCCGGAATCCGAGAAGAAGTAAAACGCCACGATGTAATCCGCCTGCGCTATTTCGACGAGCATTGGGTGGAACACGAGGAAACCTTCGATGGACTCAAAGCCCGTGTTATTCAGCACGAATACGATCACATCGAAGGAGTGCTTTTTACCGATCATCTTTCTTCCCTTAAAAAGCGTTTGTTAAAAGGAAAGCTTGCTAACATCAGTAAAGGCAAAGCCGACTATGACTATAAAATGTCTTTTCCACTAAAAAAATAAGTCATGATGAGCCGTTTACAACAACTATTATTTCGTGCTGCTATTTTACTTTTTTTCATGGGGGTAATTGCCTGTGAAGAAGAAAATGAGGCTATAGGCCCCGATGGCAGAACCGAAACCGAAGTAAGAGCCTTAGATTTGATCAACTCGCACCGTAGCTCGTTAGGGCTGCCTCCTCTGGAACACAGCGAAATAGTGTATCAAGAAGCAAAAAGTCACTCTGCAAATATGGCAAGCCTACAGGTAGCCTTTGGGCACGATGGCTTCAGTGAGCGCGTAAACCGAATTCGAACACAACTCACCATTGGTGCTGCTGGCGAAAACGTTGCATACAACAGCAGTCCTACCCCTTCCATTACCGTAGTGGATCAGTGGCTAAACAGCCAAGGCCACCGCGATAACATTGAAGATGAACGCTTTACACATTGTGGGTTAGCTGCCGTTCCCGATGGTACTGGAGCGTACTACTTTACCCACATTTTAGTGCAGATGAACGAATAAGGTTTTCGATACCTTTCCATGAGAAAATCTTCCGCATGTTTGACAAGAGCGGGAGATTTTTTTATTTGTGAGCTCCCCCGATACTCAACATTCATAAACCCTATTTTAAAATGAACACACCCGACCTCCACATAGCGCTCCTCCAAACAGCTTTGTATTGGGAAAGCAAAGAAGCAAACCTTGCCATGTTTGAAGAAAAAATATGGGAGTTACCTCCAAATGTCGATCTTATTGTATTACCCGAAATGTTCAATACCGGTTTTTCTATGCAAAACCTAGCACTAGCAGAACCTATGAACCTCACCACGTTTAAGTGGATGAAACAACAAGCTGCGCAAACGAAAGCGGTAGTGGTGGGCAGTTTCATGGTAGTGGAAGATGGGCACTATTTTAATCGGTTAGTATGGATGGAGCCAGATGGCTCATATGCTACCTACGATAAACGGCACTTATTCCGCATGATGCACGAAGACGAAAAATATACAGCAGGCACTAAAATTTTGGTAAAAACCTGGAAAGGTTGGAACATCTGCCCGATGGTCTGCTACGATTTACGGTTCCCCGTTTGGAGCCGTAATAGAGAGCTACAGTACGATGTACTACTCTATATCGCTAATTGGCCTCGTCCTCGTTTAAATGCATGGGACACACTATTGCAAGCACGCGCCATCGAAAATTTAGCCTATTGCGTTGGGGTCAATCGAGTAGGTAACGATGGCAACGGAGTGCCTTTCGAAGGGCATTCTGCGGCAATCGACTTCAAAGGCAACCCAATAGAACACCTAGGGAAAACAGAACGCACCGTGGTGGTAACGCTTTCGAAAACGGAACTAGAAGCATTCCGAGAGAAATTTCCCGTGCATTTAGACGCAGACCACTTTACGATTCATCTATGATTCTAATTGCAGAAAGTGGAACCTCGAAAACCGATTGGCGCATGGTGGGCAGTAGGGAATTTCAGTTGCAAACCAAGGGAATGAACCCCTATTTTTTAGAAGATACTGTACTAGAACAGCTGGTCATGGAAGCATTTTCCGACATTCAGCGGGAGAGCACTCAAAGTATTTATTTTTATGGTGCCGGTTGTGGTACACCTACCACGCAAGCTAGAATGCAAACGGTGTTAGAACGTGCCTTCCCGTTCGCTGAAGAAATATCCGTTTTAGACGATATGACGGCTGCCGTAAGAGCTACTTGTGGGAAAAAACAGGGCATTGTCGGAATTTTGGGAACAGGTGCAGGCGCTGCCGTTGGCAATCGAGGGAAATGCCAAGCACAGCGATTGGGCAACGGCATTTGGCTAGGCGACGAGGGAAGTGGTGCCGACTTGGGCAAAACATTGATAATAGCTTACTTAGAAGATCGCTTGCCCAAAACGTTGCAGCAGGCGTATGAAAGCCGCTACCCATTCCGAAGGGCGGAAATTTTACAACAGGTGTACCGGAACGAGCAACCCAGTGTGTTTTTGGCGCAGTTTGCTCCTTGGTTACATGAGCAACGCACCCACCCTTTTATCCACAAACTGCTGGAAGAGCGTTTCACACTATTCATCGAAAAAAATTTGTTGCACTTTTCTAAAAAGACACATCAGCCTGTGCATATGGTAGGGAGTATTGCCTATCATTTTCAAGAAGAAATTCGCGCAGTTGGTAAACCATTCCATATTAATTGGGGGCAGTTTTTAAAAAGCCCTATTGAAGCCCTTGTAGACTACCATGCATAAAAACGTTAAAATCAATTTACATTCGATCCAAGGGCTATCATTGCGAAATGTTTGCGTGTAACTTTGCCTTTTCATTAACCTTACAGTTTATGCAGCGA
This sequence comes from uncultured Roseobacteraceae bacterium, assembly GCA_964394585.1. Lineage (GTDB taxonomy): Bacteria > Bacteroidota > Bacteroidia > Cytophagales > Flammeovirgaceae > CAYUJH01. The sequence continues at coordinate 1,566 of CAYMYI010000027.1, read as the reverse complement.
GCAGGCGCCATACTTCTTTTTTTGTGGATTGGTTTCGGGATTTGGGCATGCAGCGAGTGCGACCCCACGCCGAACCCTCCCCGTTCGGTAGCGGTAGTTTTTTATGATCAAGATAGCCTTACCGTGAAAGATACTACCTTTCTGATGGTGTTCTCTTCTATTACCGACGATATTCAGTTTACCTCCGATACGGTCAATGTGCTTTCATCGCTCGATAGCGCAACACAAACGTTGTTACCCATCGACTTTCGAGCCGAAACTATCACCTTCGTATTTTTACAGGCTTTGCCAGAAGACACCACCACTATTGATACGGCAATTGTAGAAGATATACTGAATTTGGCGACCCAACGCAGGCTCGATACGCTTCGGTTGCGCTATAAAACACAATTGGTAATTTTAGGACCCGATTGCGGCTACTACGAAGCCGTCGATAGCCTTACGATTGATAAATCTACCTTCGATTCTACCGTAATCATCAACCCAACGCTAACAACCGATTCAGTCAATGTGGAAATCTATTTATAAACATGTTTTAGCAGTGGTGTTGCTTTCGCTCCTCGCTAGTGTGGCAGTAGCCCAAGAAGAACCTACTACCGAAAAGCCCCCTACTGAAAAAGAAGCTAAAAAAGCGGCAAAAAAAGAAGAACGTGCCGCGAAAAAGCAAGCCCGTAAAGAAAAAAGAGCAGCACGCAAAGCTGCCCGAATTGCCAAACGGAAATCGCCCCTTCCGATAGAAACCTATCCTTCTAACGGAAAAAAATATAACATCACCGGCGTAAGTTTAGGAGCTGAATTGGGCAACTATACGTTCCAATACTTAGACCCTAACATGATTGTAGGATTGTACTACGAAGCCCATGCCGATGTGCAGGTAAATAACCAGATTTATCTGAATGCCGAATATGGGTATATGGAACGCTCTCGCAATTTGGGGTTTGCCTCGTTTTACGACTCCGACGGCTCATACATGCGTTTTGGGGCAGACTACAACATTTTGCATAAAAAAACCGACGACGATGCCATATTTTTCGGTTTTCGGTATGCCCTGAGCACTTTTAACCATGAAGTTACCTACCGTGGCATCCCCGATTTTTGGTACGATAGCCGCCCTGAACTTTTGAACGATGAGAACTTAAAAGCCGAATGGTTTGAGCTTACATTTGGGATGAAAGCACGCCTTTTTTGGAATCTTTACTTTGGTATTACAGGACGTATTCAGTTTGTTACACAACAACCGACCGCATCTTTCACAGTAGTTGATATACCTGGGCATGGGTTCGAAGATCCAAACAGCACCAGCAAGTTCAATGTGAGCTATTACCTCACCTACCGCATCCCACTTTGGCGATAGTTAGTCAGCCACCGAATCGGTAATCGGTTGGCTGATTTCTGTATCAATTTTAAGATTTTCCGAATCGGTTCTTTCAGGAATTACCAATCGATATGTCTTGTTTTTGCCGGTAACCGTAAGCGATTTCCCCACCAACCAAGGGTTACGTTCGCGAAGCTGTTTGTAGCTCACGCCATGTTGTTGCGCAAAGGCAACTAAATCGGTAATATCAG
>CAYMYI010000026.1:16266-42877 GCA_964394585.1 uncultured Roseobacteraceae bacterium | reverse complement strand
TTTTATAATTATGCCTTTCCTATTATCAGGAAAGGCTTTTTTAGTTTAATAGATTGAGAGTTTTTGAGGGGAAATCCGAAAACCTTACTAGAGATTTTGTGTATACTTTCAAGTATTGATAAATACTGTTTTTAACTTCGGTTATAGTATCTATTTTTTTGAGTTGATAGTCTGTTTAATCTGCTGTATTAATTGCGCTTTTTGCATGACTCCGGAATGTTGCCATAGTATTTTTCCTTTGTAGAATAATATAAGGGTTGGAATTCCTCTAATTTTGTATTTAGCTGCAGCTTTGGGATTTCTATCCACATCGACCTTGATTACTTTTAATGATTCGCCAAAGTCGTTAGCTACTTCTTTTATAATTGGTGCTAAGATATGACAAGGTTGGCACCAATCTGCATAAAAGTCGACTAGTACAGGAGTAGCCGAACTGTTGATTAATTCATTAAATTTACTCATATTTCATTTTTGATTAGTAACAAATTTGCACCCTTTGATTATTAAGATTCTGACGAGCAGAATCCATGGAAATCCATGCATGAGAGTGTCAAAAAAATCAATTGCTTGCATTCCTTTGCCACCTCCCATAATCCATTTTATCTTTCCCCATATGTGTGGTTCGGGTACAAAAGGTGCAAGGCCTAAAGTACAGCATAGTAGCAATATGTAAATGAGGTTATTCCAAAAGCGTTGTTTGCTTATTTCACTCATACTGTTCTGCCTTCATATTGACTGATTCCTCCTCTTAGGTTGTAGACTTTTTTAAAGCCGGCTTTAATCATGCGTTTGCATGCCCGTTTACTGCGCATACCACTTTGACAATACATAAAGTACTCTTTTTGTGGATCTAGGTTAGCAATCCGTTGGTTAAAATTAGGGCTGAATATATCAATGTTAAGGGAATTAGGTATTTTTTCATTATTAAATTCGCTTTTACTCCTCACATCGATTATGACCGGCTTTTTAGCTGTTTTGATTGCTTCTTGAAATTCTTTGGAATTAAGATTTTCATACGGGAGATTTTGTCCCAAAATTTTATTTATGAATTTTAGCATGAGATTATATATAGTTTATGAATCAACTACAGATATATTGTTTTGAGTTTACAATAATTAAAACCAAATTTCTTTGGTGAAGATATATGTTCCCATTACAAGTACAAACCATCCAAAACCTATTTTTAAATAGCGTCCATGTATAAAACGGCTTGCATAGGATCCCAAAAAAATTCCTATTACGGCAAACCCTGAAAAAGTCAGAAGAAAAGGCCATTCAATAGGTTGATGTCCTAAATCTCCAATAAACCCAATAAGAGAGTTTATAGCGATTACAAAGAGAGATGTGCCTATAGCGTATTTCATAGGAAGTTTTACGATAAAAACCAGGGCGGGTACTATTAAAAATCCTCCTCCCGCACCTATAGGGCCTGTAACTAATCCCGTTATAAAACCTGCTAACAGAATTTTTGAATAGTTGAATTCGCTTGCTTCCATAACTTCATTGCTTGTATCACTACTTTTACCTGACCGAATCATTCGAATGGATGAAACGAGCATAATTAAGGCAAAGAATACCATAATGATGAGGTCTCGCTCGATGTTTACACCTTTAATAGTCAGTATTATTTCGGGTATATTGGGCATTATGAAACGGCGAATTAAATATATAGTGATAAATGAGGGAGTGGCAAAAATGAGTGCAGCTTTATAGTTGAGTAGTTTACGCTTGATATAGCTGGCTGCACCAAATAATGAGGTTGTGCCTACTACAAATAGAGAATATCCTGTGGCAAGTACCGGATTTGTACTTAATACATAGACCATAATAGGCACAGTAAGGATTGATCCGCCTCCTCCGATTAGCCCTAGCGTAAATCCTATTACGATTGCTAGCCCAAAACCAATTACCTCAAGTAATTCCATAAGGATATAAAGTTATAAATAAAAATATTTATATATGTTAATATATGTAGTTAAAATAAAAGCCAATGAATTTTAGTTCATTGGCCGTATATGTTATTTTAAAATTACGCTTTCCGAGTAACTGTTTTAAACCCCGACTTCACAGAATCGCTGCCATTTTGCAACACGTAAATCACAAAAATAACAAGCATGATGATTAGAATTAGCCCGAGTATTGAAAGGGTGCGATATACTTCAGCACTTGATTGTTCCGTGGCTTTCTGTTGTGTTTCAGCGATTGCTTGCTGCTTTGCCTTCTGTACTTCGTATGGTTGATATTCTTTTAAAATTCGTAATTCAGTTTCTTTATCACTAAGTTCTATTTTAGTTAGGTTTAATTCTGATTTAGCATCGCTAAGGTTCGTGAGTAGGGTAGTTAGTTGCCCTTTCAATTCCTTCAATTCATTTTGCGCAATGGCATTACGATCCATTAATGATTTTTGTTCCTGAAGTGATTCTTCTAACTTTTTACGTGTTTCTCTGAGCTCTTCTTGCACTTCAGCAATTTGGTCTAAATGCTTTTGAATAATTTCATTTTGCTCTTTATTACGTTCAGATAGAGACTCAATCTCTTTACTTTTAGCTTCAATGATATCATGGAGGCGGTCTTTATCGTCGCTTAAGCTATTAATTTGCTGTGTTAAGCCTCGAATGCTCCCTTGCTTTAGATCAATTTGCTCGCCTTTATAATTTAATTGCTCTTCTTTTTGGTTTAATTTTAAACGTAGTTTTTCGAGCATTTCAGCATTTTCGCTAGCAGCTTCGCGCATTTCGTTAATAGTGGCTGCTTGCATACGCACTTGTGCTTCTAAGTTTTCGTTGTTTCGCACCAATTCGTTTTTATCCATTTCTAAATCGCGAATTGTTGCTAAGTCCTGTTCATTTTGTGCGTATCCGTAAAGCCAATACACCAAGAAACCTCCGCCAATGAGCACACCTACTAATATCTTCAGTAGGTTACTTTGCTCGGTAATTTCTTTTCGGACATTAAAATTCATTTTACTGACGCGTTAAATAAAGTGGTACATTCAAAAAATGAATAAGGGTTGTGGAAGAAATGGTAGTATGTAACGAGATTCGTAAGAAGCTGAAAAGAGTAGAGTATTATGGAATTTAAATACTTAACATTAAATTAGATGATTATCTTTAGCTGAAAAACTATTGCCCCCTACCATAACATTGCTCCTAAACTGTTTACAATGCTAACTTAAAGAATTACTTTAACCTCTGCAAATTAATATACTGATATTCTATGAAGTTAATGCATACTGCTGATTGGCATTTAGGGCAGCGATTGTTGGGGTTCGATCGGAAAGAAGAACACGAATGGGTTTTAAGATGGATTTTAGAGCAAATTAAGGAAGAAAAAGTAGATACATTAGTAATCGCCGGCGATATTTTTGACACGGCTAATCCCCCTAATTACGCTTTAACGCTCTATTATGAGTTTTTAAAAGAACTATTATTTACTTCTTGCCAAAATGTAGTAGTAGTAGGTGGAAACCATGATTCTCCTGCGGTATTGAATGCTCCGGCGGCAATTCTAAAAAAGTTAAATATTCATGTGATTGGAAGTGCCATTGTAGATGAACATGGTGCCCTCCTTTACGAAAAGGAGGTAATAGAACTGAAAAATACTGAAAAAAAGCTGATAGGAGTGGTAGCTGCTGTGCCGTTTCTACGCGACCGCGATTTGCGCCAAAGCATATCAGGAGAAACTCCTGAAGCTCATGCGAGTACAATTCGCAATGCCATTAAAGAGCATTATGAAATTGTCGCAAGTTTTGTGAGAAAGCACTATTACAGCATGGCAATTCCTAAACTTTGTACCGGTCATTTGTATGTGAGTGGCAGCACGATAAGCGATTCGGAAAGAGATATTCATTTGGGCGATTTAGGGCGCGTTGGTACTGATGTATTTCCCGAACTATTTCAATATGTGGCCTTAGGGCATTTGCATCGCCCTCAGCGAGTTCATCAACAAGAACATATCCGTTATTCAGGCTCAATTATTCCCCTAAGTTTTAGCGAGGCCAGCGATACGAAAGAAATCGTAATTGCTGAGTTTACCCACGATACTTTGACCCAGGTGCGCTCGGTACCCATTCCACTCCCCCGAAAGTTGAAACGTGTGCGCGGCGAGCTAGAGCACGTACTTGATAGATTAGCAACTTGGGAAAACCATAGCAATTTCCCCGACTGGGTGGAAGCAGTTGTCCAAAATAGCGATAAAGCTAATTTGTTAATAGAAGAACAACTGCGCCAGGTGGCTAATCAGAATACTGCCTATGATTTGCTGAAAATTCGAGTAGAGCGCCCTAAAGCTGCCATATCGGAGATGGTTATTGTAGAATCGCTTGAAGATTTACAACCCGAAGATGTTTTTCTAAAGCTTTGTGAAAAAAGAGAATTCACTCAAGCACAGACCGAGGAGGTTTTAACTACTTTTCGCGAGTTACACAAGGCATACCAAGCCAGAGAAAGTTAGTTTTCAACGTGCTATGGTGAATTTCTATGCTAAACTGTTACAACACGACTCTGAAATAAACCATGAAAATTTTAAATATCCGTTTTCAAAATCTCAATTCATTAAGAGACGAACTACATTCCATCCCTTTGGAAGAGCCCCCACTGAGTACAACCAATTTATTTGCCATTACCGGCGAAACCGGTGCCGGTAAAACAACTATTCTCGATGCTGTAACTTTGGCATTGTATGGCGAAGTTGCGCGGAAATGCCATGTAAATGAAATTATTTCATATGGAACTATCAGCGCATTTGCCGAAGTTGAGTTTGCCGTAGCAACCGGGGTATATCGGGCGAAATGGAGCATTGCCAAGGCTCATCAAAAAGTAGATGGTAACATTAAGGCTCCGAAGGTTGAACTCTCTGTGATTAATACCGATACGGGCGAAGGACGAATTATTGCGGAGAAAAAGAAGGATTTTAAAGAAAAAATTCAAGAAATCACTCAACTGGATTACCAACAATTTACCAAATCGGTATTATTAGCACAGGGCGATTTCGCCGCATTTTTGAAGGCAAGTACACGCGAGCGAGGTAGAATGCTTGAGCGCATTACGGGTATGGAAATCTATGCGGAACTTTCAGTAGCGGCCTTTAACAAAGCAAAAGAGTTGCGCCGATTGTTAGAAATGCAGAAAGCGCGCCTTGAAGGGCTTGAGTTACTGTCGGAAGAGGCAGTCGCACGGCATCAAGCTGAAATAACGACGTTAAACCAACGTATTGAGCAGGGCAATCGCCGATTGGAAAAGTGGCAAAATGCCCAAAAATGGTATGAACGTTACCAAACTTTAGAAACTAAACGTGATGGGTACCAGTCTGCTTTTGAGGCTGTCAAACAAGAGATCGTAGAAGCTCAGGATCGTTTTGAAAAGCTAGCTTTATATCAAAAAACGTTGCCGCTGAACTCAGAGCTAGAAAGAGTAAAATACCTTGCAGAACGACTAGCAGACACTTCAAATTTAATTACTCAGCTTGAGGGTGAGGTAAAAGAGATAAGCAGCACCGAAGAAGCCCAACATGTAGAATTAGAGCGGTATACAAACGAATTGGAAACTTTTTCAGAAGAAGCAAAGCAGCAGCGCAATAAATTAGAACAGGCAAGGGAACTCGATGATAAGATAAAAATGCGCTCGAAATCCTTAGAAGAGGGTAAAACAGAATACAATAAGGCAGGTGAAAAACTTAATCGACAGGAACGTGAACTAGAAACTCTGCAAAATAAAGTAGATACTACGGAAAAGCTACTCACAGAACTCAATCAGTGGCTTACCGAAAATGCTCACCTTTCGGGAGTGCCTACAAAGCTACCACTTTTAAAAGATAAGGTTTCACAAGTGGAGGAAGGTAAACAGCGCATAGCGTATTTTGATAAAAACCTGGGAGAATTGGACACTCGTGTAGAGGATCTCCTTCAACAAAAAAAAGAGTGCGAAATGACGCAAGAAACGCTGGCAGCTCAATATATAGTAGAAAAGCAATCGTTGGAAGAAATTCGCAAGCAGTTGCAGAAAACCACACATGGGATGGATGAAGATGTCTTGTGGAAACAACAAGAAAAAGCTATACAGTACGAGCAAAAATTGGCAAAGTTAGTAGAATTGCGGAAGAGTGTTGCTGAAACGGAAAGTCGGTGCAAGCATCTTACACAGGAGCAATCAACGGAAAGTCAATCTTTTAAAGAGGCTGAAAAACAGCTAGTAACCCTTACTGAAAGAGCGTCGGTTCAAGAAGCGCTGGTTGCTTCGCTGCAAGAAGCACAAAGGCTTGCCCAATCTGTAGCTTCTTACGACGATGCCCGAAAACAACTAGTGCCTAAACAGCCCTGTCCGCTGTGTGGGTCTACACATCACCCTTACGTTACCAATCATTATTCCGAAAGTTCAGTCGATATCTACACTCTGCAGTTACAACAGGCGCAAAACGAAAACCATATCCTTTTAAAAGAAATCGAAAAAACTAAAAGTGGAAAGTTAACTGCACAGGTTAGAATTGATGAATTGCGCTCACAGCTTGTTCAAGAACAAAATCAGCTTGAAAAACACCGAAAAGAAGAACAATTGCTATGCCGTCAACTAGAGTTTCCCCATGGAGAAGATGCAAAAATTGCGTATGAAAATGCCAAATTAGCAAGCCAACAGGTGCAAAAGCAGTACGAAGCCTATCGAGTATTCCGTAAGCAAACCGATGAACAAACCGAAAGACTACAGCAAACCGATGAACAGCTTCGGGTAATCCGGCAAGAAATTGCTGACATTGCGCAGCAAATTGCCCTTGTTAATAAAGATATCAGCCAATTGCGTGCAGATAAAGAATCCCTAACACAAAAGCTAGTGCAGCAAAAAACCGATATTGAACGCATGCTAGAATTGTATGTTTCCTCTACAAAACATGCTGACTTAGCTGAGCAAGTAAATGCCCTAGAAATATTAGCGGAGGCCTATCAAGCAAAAAACCAGCAAAAAGAACAACAGCAGCAAGTGCTCAATGAGCATAACACGGAACTCGTGAAACTTTCAGAAGCAATTGCCACTACAAAACAATATCGAATAGAAGAAAAAAAACGCCTTACAAATTTGTACGAAGAGTACCGCAGTTGGCAAGAGAGCCGTTGGGAAATCCTCGCTGAAGGGAAATCGCCCAAGGAGGCGCTGCAAGTGCTGCAAGATACGTTAGATACAATGCAAAATGCAGTGCAAAATATTACAATAGAGTTGAACAAAAGCACTGCAAAAAAACAGCAAATACAGGTGGAAATTGAAAAACAAAAACAGTCGCTTAAAGAGCTAACGCAAACTCATAAGCAAGCCGCAGAAGCACTTCGTATAAAACTGCAAGCAGTAGGTTTTGCCAATGTTGAAGCATTTAAGGAAGTGCTGCTTTCGCACGAAGAAGCCAAAATGATAGAAGAACTTAAGGAAGCATTACAACGCAAAAGTGCCCAGGCGGAGCAATCGCTCCAAGATACCACCCGTGAGATGCTCGATATGCAGCAGGCAAAACCTGAATACGCCCAAGATTATGTTGCTCAACAACTTGAGGAGCAAACTACTGCATTAGAATCGTTCAAAAAAGAAACAATTGAACTAGCCCAACTTTTACGGAAGGATGCTGAACGGAAAAAGCAGTATGCCGACCAACATGCTGAAATACAACAATTGCAAAGCGAATACGAACGATGGGAAAATTTGAATAGCTTGATGGGCTCTGCCGAAGGTGATAAATTCCGCGTATTTGCCCAAACCCTTACCCTTGAACGCTTAGTATTTAGTGCAAATCAATATTTACAAAAGCTGTATCCTCGCTATTTGATTGAAGTAAATTACGCTGAAGAATTAGGTTTGCAAATCGTAGATACCTACCAAGCCGACCATGTTCGGAGCATGAACACGCTTTCCGGGGGCGAGAGCTTCGTCGTGAGTTTGGGCTTGGCTCTTGCTCTTTCCGATATGGCAGGAAAAAATGCAAGTATTGGTACATTGTTTATTGATGAAGGTTTCGGTACGTTAGACCCAAACACGCTTGATATTGTAATTTCTACCCTAGAAAACTTGCGTTCTATGGGGAAAACTATTGGGATAATTTCGCACATTAGTGTACTGAAAGAGCGTATCCAAACGCAAGTTCATGTAAAAAAGCAAAGTAGAGGGAAAAGCACCTTGGAAATCATAGGCTAATACACCATGTCAAAATCTATACGTGTAGAAACCACCCAAAATGTATTCATCGAGTATACATTAGCAAGTGTAGGCGACCGTGCCATCGCTTATCTAATCGATCGGCTGATTGTAGGCATTTATCTCATCAGCACCATTTTATTGCTTGTGCAGTTAGAGGTATCGTTTTCGTTCACCATGTGGGTGTTTGTGTTAATACCGTACTTATTGTACGATTTAGTTGCTGAAATTTTCTTCGAAGGACAAACCATTGGAAAACGACAAATGCAGTTACGTGTTATAGCTAAATCGGGCAAACAGCGCTCTATTGGAGGGTTTATTTTACGTTGGCTTTTTCGACCTATTGACTTTGGGTTGTTTGGTCCTGTAATCGCTTTAGTTTTTGCCTCAGCAACAGTGCACTCGCAGCGCATAGGTGATTTGGTCGGAGGCATGATTGTGGTTAACCTAAAATCGAGCGAACAATTGCAAAAAGCGCCTGAGCTACCCACTTTCGACGATGGTTATGAAGTTACCTACCCAAACGTAATCCAATTGAATGACCAAGATATTTCATTAGTAGAAGAGATTATCGCCAACTATGGGACTGCGGAATCGAAGAAAGCAATCTATGTACTTGCTGACAAACTAAAAAGTATTTTAGGGGTAGAAGAAGAAGTTCCACCTTTTACCTTCCTGAAAATTGTGGTAAAAGATTACAAGCACCTGACTAGCTAATTACTAACTTAACCCTTTACGACCATATAGAAAAAGCCTTATGATTTAAAGCATAAGGCTTTTGTTTTAGAAAAACGGGAAATAAATAACTATTCTGCTTTTGCTCCCAATTTTTGAATTTCCTGTTCAATAAGCCAGCGACCGTGCCCTTCTTCACCAATGATATCGAACACTTCTAAAATACGACGAGCTAGTGCCTCCTCTTCGCGTTGCTCTTCAATAAACCATTGCAAGAATTGGAACGTACCAAAATCTTTCTGCTGAAAACAGAAATCGGCTAGTTCGTTAATAGAACGCGACACTTTCACCTCGTGTTCAAGTACGTCTTCAAACACACTGCGGAACGAATTAAATTGCGTAGGTACTTCACTAAGCGAAGGAACAATGGCATGCCCGCCTACCTCGTTAATATAGCGGAATATCTTTAGCTGATGCGTACGTTCTTCTTCAGAGTGCTCGTATAAGAATTGAGCGGCTTTCTCGTATCCTTCTGTTTCGCACCAAGAAGCACAAGAAAGATAAAATTGCGACGACATCGCCTCCATGCGCACCTGAGCATTCAATTTTTTTTCTACCTCGTTTGTCAATGAAGTCTTTAATTTTATAACAGCTTCCATAAAGTTCAATTTAAAATTATGTTCGTTTATTTTATTACTTCACAATACAATATGATTGATAAAAGTGTTCTCTTTTCCCCTAATTTGTCTTTAAACAAAATCTAAATAAGCATCCAAGAAAACATGACCTCTCTGCACGATACGCATTACTCACACCAACCCCTTACCAATTTCATCCGAGTACTTGCAGCTTTGGGAGTGCGGAATGCCATTGTATCGCCGGGTTCTCGGTGTGCCCCCCTAACTTTATCCTTAGCAAGGCATCCTAGTATATACACGCGCACTATTAGCGACGAGCGAAGTGCTGCATTTATTGCCTTAGGAATAGCACAACAGCTTAACGAGCCGGTGGTACTCGCATGTACTTCAGGAACTGCTGCCTTGAATTACGCCCCTGCTATTGCAGAAGCGTATTTTCAACAACTTCCTTTGCTTGTGCTTACTGCCGATCGCCCGCCCGAGTGGGTAGGGCAACAAGATGGGCAAACCATTTTTCAGCAGGGCGTTCACGGTTTACACACCAAAAAAAGCTATCAACTCCCACCCGATTACAGCCATCCCGATTCGCAATGGTTTATGCAACGTGTGGCAGCAGAGGCATTCTATTTGAGCAAAGAGTTTCCCGCAGGGCCTGTGCATGTGAATGTGCCTATTCGCGAACCTTTTTACCCGAAAACTGACACGCAACTTGATTATGACAGCCCGCTGCGGGTCATACGGGAGTGGCAGCCTACCCAAGAGACCGCTGAACCTTTTTTTGCAGAATTAGGCAAAGAGTTCGCACAATACACACGCGTTTTGATTGTTGGAGGGCAAGAACGGCGAGAGGAAGACCTACGCGCACATTTAGCACGTTTACCCATTGGCATTCTGTGCGATGTAGTGTCTAACTTACAAGGGCTTCCTAATAGCATTCATCACCAAGATTTATTTTTATCGCAACTATCCGAAGAAGATAAAGACCTTTTGAAACCGAAATTACTCATCACGTTTGGTAAATCAATCATTTCTAAAAACGTGAAGTTGTTCTTACGGAAATTTCCCCCTGAGGCACATTGGCATATACAAGAAAAAGGGGCTGTAGCCGATACATTTCAGACGTTAACGCAAGTTATACGCCTATCGCCGCTAGCTTTTTTTAAAGCCTTGCGAGCGAGCCCCTTCACCTCAGATTTTACGTACCTAAATACATGGTTGCAGCACGATCGCGCGGTCCGTTCCGTATTATTTGCCGATAAAACGACGCATGCTTTTGAGGAACTTTCAGTAATGAAAGCGATTTTAGCACAGATACCGAAAGGAGCCAAATTGCACCTTGCCAACAGTATGGTAGTGCGCTATGCCAATTTTATCGGGCTTCGGCAAGAAATGGGGATAGAAGTTTTTGCCAACCGAGGTACTAGCGGTATTGATGGGACTGTGAGCACAGCCGTGGGGCATGCGTTGGCAGCGCCAGAGCATTTGCATGTGCTCATCACTGGCGATTTATCTTTCTTATATGATAGGAATGCTTTGTGGCATGTTTACGATGTGCCAAATTTGAAAGTCATTGTCTTAAACAACCATGGAGGAATTATTTTCAAAATGATTGATGGACCTGCACGACTGCCCGAAGCCGATGAGTTCTTCCAGACAAAACAGCCTTTAAAAGCAACTCCTACAGCGCTAGAAGCCGGTTGGCGATGTTATTTTGCCGACAATTGGCAATCTTTTCAGGATACCCTGCAACCTTTTTGGGATACAAACAGTACTAAAGGTAGCTTGTGGGAAATAGAATTGGATGGAAACTTGGTGGTGAATGAGCTGCATGCTCTGAAAAAATCAATTCGAAAAAAATTATCAGAAAGTACTTGATTTTTCCAAAAATTCATTTCTTATTTGCTCATATCAATTTCATTACTGCTTTTGCAGGCATGAAGTGATTGGTTTATAAAGAAGAGGCGAGAGACAGGCTCTACGACCCTCTGGCAACCACTCCTCACCCAATAAGAGGAAAAGGTGCCAATTCCTGACTCGGAAAGTCCGAGGAATATAAATTGATTACGAAATTCTCAGAAAAATGCACTCTAGTAACGTCCCTGCAAATTCATCCTTTCCCTCTAACAATTTTTCAGTTATTGCTTCTACGGTTATTTCCGTAACTGCCTCTCTTTGTTGCTGTTGTTGTATGCGATAGCCAATGTAGTAGTATGTAAGGCTTCGAAGATTACCGTCTTTTTGGAAAGATAGGTCTATTCTTACAAGATGTCTTCAAAATTACCGCATTGGCTTTTTGGCTTTGATATCTGCTTATCAGCTTATTTTCAAATACACTAAAAATGGTATATAAAAAATAAAATAATTTATCTTTTTAACACTTAAATAAGTAAATCTATGTCAGAACAATCTTTCAAATTCGAAACCTTACAAGTGCATGGTGGCCACGAAGTGGACGAGACTTCGCGCTCGCGTGCCGTACCTATTTACCAAACTACTTCATATACGTTTAAAGATGCCGACCATGGTGCTAACTTGTTTGCTCTCAAGGAGTTTGGGAATATTTACACCCGCATAATGAACCCTACGACCGATGTGTTTGAAAAACGCATCGCCGCTTTAGAAGGTGGTGTTGCTGCCCTAGCGGTGGCATCCGGACAAGCCGCACAGTTTATTGCTTTAAACAATATCACTCAAGCTGGTGATAACATTGTGTCTACCTCTTTTTTATATGGAGGAACGTATAATCAGTTCAAAGTGGCATTTAAGCGTTTGGGCATTGAAGTACGATTCGCCGATGGGGATAATCCGGAAAGTTTTGCCAAATTGATTGATGAAAACACCAAAGCTATTTACCTGGAAACTATTGGAAATCCCGGGTTTAATATTCCTGATTTTGATGCAATTAGCGCATTGGCACATGAATATGATATTCCGCTCGTAGTGGATAACACCTTCGGGGCAGGGGGGTATCTGTTCCGCCCAATAGACCATGGAGCCGCGATAGTAACTGCCTCGGCAACTAAATGGATTGGAGGACATGGGACTTCTATTGGCGGGGTAATCGTCGATTCGGGCAAGTATAACTGGGGCAATGGTAAATACCCTCAATTTACCGAACCCTCAGAAGGGTATCATGGCTTAAAATTCTGGGAAGTATTTGGTTCAGAGGGACCTTTTGGAAATATCGCGTTTGCGATTCGGGCACGGGTAGAAGGGTTGCGCGATTTTGGACCTGCCTTGAGTCCGTTCAACTCATTTCTACTCTTACAAGGGTTAGAAACCCTTTCGTTGCGTGTGCAGCGCACGGTGGATAATGCCTTAGAACTTGCTCAATGGTTGGAGAGCCACGATGCCGTAGAATCGGTGAATTATCCTGGGTTGTCGAGTAGTCCATATCATACGTTAGCTAAAAAATATCTTACAAATGGGTTTGGTGGTGTGCTTTCTTTCCAACTTAAAGGGGGTTACGAAAATGCCAAAAAAGTGGTGAATAGCGTGAAACTCATCAGCCATTTAGCTAATGTGGGCGATGCGCGAACGCTAATCATTCATCCGGCTTCAACTACCCACCAACAATTGAGTACAGATGAGCAGAAAGCAGCAGGGGTTACCCCAACATTGCTGAGAATATCGGTAGGGATTGAACATATCGACGACTTAAAACAAGATTTACAGCAAGCTTTCGAGAAGGTACTCGCCCCCGAATTAGCATAAACAAAAAAACAGGCTTTTACCCCTAAAGGGGAAAGCCTGCCTTTCTGAATCATTTAAAATTTCTGACTAAAAAAACAAAAAAATGGCAAACTTAAAATTTTCACTTCAGGGTACTAATGAAAGTGCCGCTCGATTTGCAGCACAAACACGTAAGTTTCAACTGGTAGTTGATGAGCCCGAAGCGCTAGGAGGGACGGATGTTGCCGCCAACCCTGTTGAATATATTTTAGCAGGATATGCCGGATGCTTAAACGTAGTAGGGCACATGGTAGCGAAAGAACTTTCGATTGAGTTGCGGAAACTAACTATTGAGCTTGAAGGTGAAATTAACCCAGATCGGCTATTTGGAAAGTCTACCCAAACGCGTGCAGGTTATTTATTCATCAATGTGAATTTGAAGCCTGAGACAAATGCCACAGATGCCCAGTTGGCTGAGTGGATTACCGAAGTGGAGCACCGTTGCCCTGTAAATGATAATCTTTCGAAACCTACCCCCATCAATTTAACAGTTGAACGGCAAGCAGGAGCTTCCCTCGTTGCTTAACTATTTATTTTACCAACATGAAACGTAAGCAATTTCCTTGCGTTTCTAATTCCCCCTTAAATAACAATGCAGAATCATTTATTTCATCATACGCAAACGTTTTACCTCGAAAGTGGTGAACATCTTCATGGTTTTACATTGCATTATTGCACTTTTGGGAAACCAAAGGCGGATTTTTCTAATGTAGTATGGGTGTGCCATGCCCTTACCGGAAATGCTGAAGTTACCGATTGGTGGCAAGGCTTATTTGGAGAGGGAGCCATGTTTAACCCTGAAGAGCATTTTGTGATTTGTGCAAATATGTTAGGGTCGTGTTATGGGTCTACTGGGCCTCTTTCAGAAAACCCTGCCACTGGCAAGCCCTATTATCATGCTTTCCCACAGTTGACAATTCGCGATATGGTTCATGCACTCGATTTGCTCCGCCAACATTTGCAAATTCCCAAAGTACATTTGCTCATAGGAGGTTCAATGGGAGGGCAGCAAGCACTGGAGTGGGCCATACAACAACCTGATGTTTTTGATCACTTAGTGCTTACGGCAACCAATGCACGCCATTCACCTTGGGGGATTGCGTTTAACGAAACGCAACGAATGGCAATTGCGAATGATCCTACTTGGAAAGAAAGTCAGCCTGCCGCTGGGCTAAATGGCTTAAAAACTGCACGGGCTATTGCAATGCTTTCGTATCGGCATTATCGCACTTACGAACGCTCACAAACTGATGCATCCGATGCACGCTTATCCGGATATTTGGCAACTACCTATCAGCGGTATCAGGGAGAAAAGCTAGCCAATCGGTTCAATGCGTTTTCGTATTGGACACTTTCTGCGGCAATGGATACGCAATCGGTAGGGCGTAACCGCCCTAGCGCCAAAGCGGCTTTACAACTTGTAAAAGCACGCACACTGGTTGTAGGTATTGATACCGATATTTTATTTCCGCCTTCGGAGCAAAAATTTATTGCTAAACACATCTCCAAAGCTGAGTATACCGAAATTCATTCTGAGTATGGGCACGATGGTTTCTTAGTAGAAACCTCAGCGCTAGCCAAAAAAATAGCCCTTTTTTTAGCATTTCAACAAAAAGAAGCCCTTGTTGAAACGTTATGATTCTTTAAACCAACTATAAAATGCCGCCGATGTCAACACGTCGAGCGGCGTTTTTTTACTTACCTTGTGCAGAGCAATGAGCACATACTAAGTTTTTAAATGGTCTGGAGCTTCTCTCACCTTTCTTAAGCTGGTTCTTAAGGAACCTCAAAACCTCACTTTCCCCAACCAATTAATTTCGAGCATAATGGCGTTTCGAAGTATGCACTTGGGCAATTGTTGCTTAAAAAGTTAAAATTCCATGGATTAAACCTTGCTTGCGCTCGTAAGGTTATCGAGTGAAACGTTTTTACCAGAGCGTATATCGCTTTTGCTATTTTTGCAATCCAAAAAAAATTACCATTATGATTCTAACGGAAGACAATCAACTAAAAAACTTAATCGTGGTGGGCGATCGGGTACTCATTAAGCCGAAAACACCCGATGAGCGTACAAAAAGTGGGTTGTATTTGCCCCCTGGTGTGCAAGAAAATGAAAAGGTGCAAAGTGGTTATGTAATTAAAGTAGGGCCGGGGTATCCTATTCCTCAACCTGGCGACGACTACGACGAGCCTTGGAAAGATCGCGATGAAGCGGTTAAGTATCTGCCTTTGCAAGTGAAAGAAGGAGACCTCGCTATTTTTCTACAAAAGGGAGCCTATGAAATAGCTTATGGAGGCGAACGCTATTTTATCGTACCACAACATGCTATCTTGTTACTCGAACGCGATGATGCGCTCTTTGACTAATCATCACTACTCATGCCCATATTTAATCATACTCAGTTAGCTCAGATTTCCATCCATAAGGTTGGGAACCCTTCACGTGAAGAAGGCCTTCAACTTTCGCAAGAAGAAACTCCTTTGCACGATGAACTTCTACAAGAAGTATTAAAAACCTATTTATTAATGCCCTTTAAGGAAGTGAATACCTACTATAAGTTTAGGCATGAAACGGATTTATCTTTAAATGAAGTATATCGATATGCTTCCCAAGTTTTTGAAGATCAAGCCGCCTTTCATCAGCAAAGTGTGCATATTGCCAAGCATTTGTACGAACAATCGCGCCATCCGCAAATAAAAAGTGGCGAATTGTATGTGGTTTTTTTGCAAAATTGCCTTATTGAAGATGAAATGGCAGATGCTATCGGGATATTTAAATCGGAAAATAAAGATACCTACCTTAAAATTTTACCTGAGGGTGCCCATTTCGATATTGCCCAAGAAAATGGTATCAATATCAAAAAGCTCGATAAGGGCTGTCTAATTTTTAATACGGAAGCTGAAAGCGGCTATAAAGTTTGTGTAGTAGATAACCTGAACAAACAACATGAAGCGCACTATTGGGTCGATAATTTTCTGCATTTAGAACAAAAAACGGATGACTTTTACTATACCCAACAATACATGCAGTTATGCCGGAATTTTGCCAAAGATCTTTCCGATGAGAAACCAGAAATAGGCAAGCAAGAGCAGGCAGGGATTTTGAACCGTTCTGCTGATTTTTTTGCTGAAAACGAATCGTTTGATATTAGTAAGTTTGAAAGCGAAGTCATTCAAGAGCCAGAAATAATCGCGGCATTTCAAGACTATACGAAGGCATTTCAAGAGGAGAAACAAGTAGCCTTGGAAACGCAGTTTGAAATTGCAGAGAAGGTAGTGAAGCAAGAGAAAAAAAAGTTTAAGAGTGTATTAAAACTCGATAAAAACTTTCATGTATATATTCATGGGAAAGGGCAAGAATATATGCAAAAAGGGTTTGACGAAGCGAAACAACTCAGTTATTATCAACTCTATTTTCGGGAAGAGTCATAAAAAAAGCAGCGCTTGAAACGCTGCTTTCATTGTCTGCTTTTTTATTAAGAGGAAATTATTCTGATTTATTTTCTTCTTCAATAGTTTCTTCAGATGTAGATGCCTCAGCAGTATTTTCTGAATGGTGCTCGTGACCATTCTGTTGTGCTTTTTGGTATGTAGTAAGCGTATCAAACGGACGCTTTCCAATTAACCGTTCGAGGTCGGTTTGGAAGATAATCTCTTTTTCTAAAAGTTCTTGCGCCACAATTTCTAACTCATTACGCTTTTCGGTAAGTAAATCTTTGGTGCGATTATAGGCACTGTCGATTAGCTTTTTAACCTCCTCATCAATCCGCTGAGCTGTTGCCTCAGAGTATGGCTTATCAAAAGCATATTCAGGGCGATTAGGATCATAGAACGAGATATTACCAATTTCTTTGTTCATGCCGTAAATGGCAACCATGCTATATGCTTGTTTCGTAGTTCGCTCTAAATCGCTAAGTGCACCTGTAGAAATTTTTCCAAAAACAATTTCTTCAGCAGCTCTTCCTCCTAGTGCCATGCAAATTTCGTCGAGCATTTGTTCGGTAGTATGCAGAAATTGTTCTCTAGGAAGGTATTGAGCATATCCTAATGCAGCCAAACCACGTGGTACAATGCTTACTTTTACCAAAGGATCGGTGTGTTCTAGGTACCATCCTGCAACGGCATGCCCTGCTTCGTGGTATGCTACAATTTTCTTCTCATCAGGAGAGATAATTTTATTCTTTTTCTCTAAGCCGCCAATTACACGGTCAATGGCATCTTGAAAGTCTTGCATATCAACCGCTTGCTTATCTTTCCGTGCGGCAATGAGCGCTGCCTCGTTACAAACATTAGCAATTTCAGCGCCGGCAAATCCCGGGGTTTGAGCTGCTAGTTTTTTAGGGTTTACATCTTTTGCAATTTTAATAGGAGCTAAATGCACCTTGAAAATTGTTTCTCTACCCACAATATCAGGCTTATCGATACCAATCTGGCGGTCGAAGCGGCCGGGACGCAATAGAGCAGAGTCTAGTACATCGGGGCGGTTTGTAGCCGCCATAATAATTACGCCGGAATCGGTGGCAAATCCATCCATCTCCACAAGTAATGAGTTCAAGGTGTTTTCCCGTTCGTCGTTCGCTCCTGGCATTTGCCCTCTACCACGCGATCTGCCAATGGCATCAATCTCATCAATAAAAATGATACAAGGTGCTTTTTCTTTGGCTTGTTTAAATAAATCGCGAACGCGAGCCGCACCTACTCCTACGAACATTTCTACGAAATCAGAACCTGACAAGCTGAAAAACGGCACTCCAGATTCGCCTGCAACAGCTTTTGCTAGCAAAGTTTTACCGGTTCCGGGAGGGCCTACTAGCAATACACCTTTTGGAATTTTCCCGCCTAAGTTGGTATACTTCGCCGGGTTTTTAAGAAACTGCACAACTTCTTCCACCTCCTCTTTTGCTTCATCGAGGCCGGCTACATCATTAAAAGTAATCTTTACCTTGTTTTCTGCATCGAAAAGAGCAGCTCTCGATTTTCCAATGTTGAAAATCTGACCACCGGCACCGCCACCTGTCATTCGGCGCATTAAAAACCAAAAACCAAAAATGAGGATAAAGAAGAAGCCCCAACTGAAAAACCAGGTGCTAAAATCTTGGCGTGTTTCTACCTTGAAACCAATTCGGTCTTCTTTAGGGAGTTGTTCCTGAATTTGATCGAGGTCTTTTTTGAAGGTTTCGGCTGAAAAAATCTTTACACGATAATGTGGGCCATTTTGGGGAGAAAGCGATAGACGCTCGGATAGCTCTTGTTTATAAGTATCTAGGCCTTTGCTATTGAGTGAAATTTCAACTGCTTTTTCGTTGACGATGGTAATTTCTGCGATGTAACCATCGAGCAACATTTGTTCAAACCTCCGTTGTGTAATATCTACCAAGGCATTACTCTTATTGAACCATGTTACGGTTACGATAATGCCGATGAGTGCCATTAAAATCCAAATGGAGAAGTTATACCTGGGAGGCAGGTTATTTTTTCGTTTTATGTCTGCCATTACTTTCTAATTGTTTATTCAGTTGGTAAGGATTTTCCTTAATTCTAACTTGTAAAAAATATGATTATATAAACTGGTTGTTCAAACATAGAGGCTATCAGACCTCTTCGATAAGCTTAATTTCAGCATCGCCCCACAATTCTTCTAAACCATAAAAAGTACGTTTATTTTTTAGAAAGATATGCGTTACTACCGACACGTAATCGAGCAATACCCACTCTTTATTTCCAAGCCCTTCTGATTTCCAAGGTTTTTCGTGGCATTGTTTCTCTACGACGTCTTCAACACTATTTTTGATAGCGTCAATTTGGGTGTCTGAATTTCCTGAACAAATCACAAAGAAATCTGCAATTGCATTCGGAAGTTTCGTAAGATTAAGTACTACAATTTCGGAAGCCTTTTTCTCTTGCATCCCATGCACTACGGCATGTACGATTTCTTCACTTTCTTTTACTGCTACTTGGGTGTTACTCATTTAGTTGATTGAAATTCTTAGAACAGTTATACTGTGATAACTTTGTATTCATAGTTTCAGTTTGAACCTTATACAAAACTAAGAAATACTTGTATAAATTTGTTGCCAGCAGTTTATGGGTGGGTAAAAATATCTATTATCTGCCAAGTTGTCGTTCAACCAACGATTTTGCTGCAGATTTATTGACCAACCAAACTCCTATGGAAGGAACGGCTGTCATTACGTCATCGCAAACCAGTGGGCGTGGGCAGCGAGGGAATGGCTGGGAAAGTGAACCCCACCAAAATCTAACGTTTTCACTTATTTTATATCCTTCTTTTATACTGCCTATACAGCAATTTGAACTTACTATGGTAGTTTCTGTGGCTATTGTGAAAGCGTTAGCAACATGGATTTCAAACGAACTTACTATAAAATGGCCCAACGATATTTATGTAGGCAACCAAAAAATTGCTGGAATTCTCATTGAAAACCAAATACAAGGGCAGCAAATGAGTGCATCGGTTGTAGGAATAGGGCTGAACGTCAACCAAAAAGTATTTCAGGCTCCTTTGGCTACCTCACTTTGCAATATAGTTGGGAAGACTTTCGAATTAAATACGGTATTTGAGCGCGTTTTACTTTCTATTGAAGAATACTATGAGCTATGGAAAGTACAAGGAAATCGTACGATAAAGAGTAGGTATTTAAATTCTTTATACCGCTATCAAGAATGGCATAGCTACCGCGACCTCCGTTTTACAGACTCTTCGCAAGACCATCCTGTATTTACAGGGCAGATTTTAGGAATCGATCACATAGGAAGGCTTGCCATCCAAACTAACGATACCATTTCTTATTTTGCAATGAAAGAAATTGAGTTTGTATCACAGCCATTATGATATGATGAGTACCGAACAGAGAACAAAATTTAAAGCGGCATTTCCTAACGGATTTTTCATCGATGCACAGTACCAAGGGCTGGAAACATACCTGAAAGATTGTGCCATCTTGAGCGATGACGAACGAATAGCTACGATAGAAAAAGCAGGAGAGGGCAATATGAATTTGACCCTTCGGGTCGTAACCTCGGCAGCTAATTCGGTAATAGTAAAACAAGGGAGACCATGGGTTGAAAAATACCCACAGATTGAAGCACCTGCTGATAGGGCATTAGTGGAAGCATATTTTTACAAAGCAACCCAGAAACATGCTGAAATTGCCAAGCGAATGCCTCACCTAAAACTACTCGATGCCTCTTCGGGTATTATGGTATTGAGCGATTTAGGAAGCTTGATCCCTTTGGATATTTTGTATACTGATAACTCTGTAAGTTTCTCAGATGAAGTTTGGACGCATTTGGGAGATTGGTTAGGCGAGTTACACTCTATGGATGTACCGCAGCAATATCACCAAAACTTTCAGAACCAAGCAATGCGGCGGTTAAACCATTTACACATTTATCAGCTACCCTTTCAGCCTGATAACGGAATTGCATTGAACGAATTTTCGGAAGGATTGCAAGATGCAGCACAGTATGTATTGGGCGATGATGTTCTGAAACGTCGTATTTCCGATTTAGGCGCTATATACCTTGCCGAAGGTACTGTTTTGTTACACGGCGATTACTACCCTGGTAGTTGGTTGCTCAACGATGTACAACGACCTTTTATAATTGATCCTGAGTTTTGCTTTTTAGGAAACTGCCCTGAATTTGATTTGGGTATAGCCTATGCTCATCTCCACATTTGTGGGATTTCCGCTACAGCATGGAAGCCGTTTTGGGAAGCATATCATGAAAAACAAGCGGATACTGTTGACCTCTCTTTAGTAAAGGCTTTTGCTGGAGTAGAAATACTGCGTCGGTTGCTCGGTGTCGCTCAGCTGCCTATTTTGCATACTACTGAACAACGACTTGCCTTATTGCAAGAGGCTGTAGGTTGGATTATGCTATAAAAAAAGCCACAATGACCGATTCATTGTGGCTTTTTTGGGAAAAATCTATTTTAGTTACCTCCTACAGTACCCCCCAACTTAGTAATCACTTGGTTGGTGATGTCGTCGGCTTTGTCGGCATAAAGAAGCATACTGATGGGTAGCACAATATTGTAGCCACCTTCTTTGGCAACTGTATCGATACCATCCTGTATTTTTTGCATAAGAGGTGATAAAATTTCCTCGCGCTTTTGTGAAAATTTAAGCTGAGAATTTTGCTGGAACTCTTGTAGCCCTTGTTCCATTTGGCGGATTTCCTTCGCTTTCTCTTCGAGTACTTCGGGAATCCAATCGCCTTGTCCTTGCTGAAATTCAGCATATTTAGTTTGCAGTTCTTTTTCCTTATCGGCTAAGGTAGCTTGTAGTTGCTTCCCATACGATTCCAAGATTTTTTGCTGCCCTTTAAACTCTGGCAACGATACTAAAATGCTATCTTGATCAGCATATGCAATTTTTTGTTGGGCAAATGCAGTACTCATTCCTAAGAAAAGAGCCAATACAACAGAGAATGTGAATTTGTTTTTCATCGATATATCAAAACTTCGTTTTAAAAATAATACTCGTTTTCAGTGAATAGTTAGCGTTGGTTATCGGGGGAGTCGATCGGATCACCCAGCCCAAGTTCTTCCAACACGTAGTCAGTATAATTATGCCTAGGATTCGTGTAAAGCATCACTAAATCGCCGGCTTTATCAAACAGAATGTCAACTTTCTTTTGTTTAGCTACTTTTTCCGCAGCCTCAAAAATTTTTTCTTGTAAGGGCTTTACTAACTCTTGCCTCTTTTTGAAAAGCAGCCCATCGAACCCGAACGCTGTGCTTTGGTAATCACGCAAATCGTCTTCTTTCCGGCGAATCTCATCGAGTCGTTCCTTCTTCATTTCTGCCGTAAGCATTAACTCGTCTCTTGCATAGTTGCTTCTCAAACTATCCAACGATGCTTTCTTGCGTTCTATTTCGGTTTGCCATGTTTGCACCAGTGTTTCAAGTTCCTTTTCGGCTTCCTGATACTCAGGCATCTTCCTGATAATCACGTCAGAATTGATATATCCGAACCTTTGTGCCGAACTGTTAAATGCTGCTAAAAGAAGGCAGCTCAAAAAAATGATCTTTTTCATACTGATGATTTATCCTAAATATGCCGGCGCGAAGTTAGCGAATTTGTTGTCCAATCGTAAAGTGAAACTGTGCTCCGTTTGCATTGGGGCGGCCGGTTACCTCGTCGAAACCATAAGCCCAGTCGATGCCTAGCATACCAAAGGCAGGCATGAAAATCCTAGCCCCAACTCCTGCCGAACGTTTTAGGTTGAACGGGTTGAACTCTTCGAAACTTCCCCAGTTGTTACCTCCTTCTAAGAACGAAAGCAAGAATATTGTGGCAGAAGGGTTCAGCGAAAGCGGATAGCGCAGTTCGAGCACATATTTGTTATAGACAACACCCCCTGTTCCGTCCGATTCTGGCGGTAGAATGGAGTTGTTCTCGTAACCGCGCAACCCGACAATGTCCGTACCTAACAAGAAGTTGTTTTGAGCCAATCCGTCACCTCCAAGAATGAACCGTTCGAAAGGTCCTAAGCCTTTCTCTTTATTGTAAGAACCAATAAAACCCATATGTGCCCTAACATTGAAAACCAATTTGCCTACCACAGGCATGAACCAAGAATTATCGAACATCCATTTATGATACTCTACCCAACGGTAACGGTCTTCGTCGGAGAGCTCTGAAAAGGTTTCTCCTGAGAAACGCGAGTAAGGCGGGGTAAAGCTCGCCGAAAGCGATATGCTTGAGCCGGTGCGAGGGTAGGTAGGGTTATCAATACTACTCCGAGAAATGGTATTATTAAATGTGATATTGTATGAATCACCATCGGTATAATCATCGAAACCGGCTGTTTGGAAGTTATCTAGCCTATACTGTAAAAAGCTTAACGATTGCGAGAGTATGAAATAGTCGTCGGGAACGGTCAGCCTTCGACCTAAACTCAATGTTATTCCATTAACCTTTAAGCTGCCTGTAACTTCTCCGGCAAAGGTAAGAAGGCGCTGTATCGAGTGGTTTAAGTTCACCGAGAACGAATTGGGTTTTCTGCCTCCTAGCCAAGGCTCGGTAAAGGTAAATGTATAGGTCTGGAAACGGCGGCCGTTCGCTTGCATCCGAATTGCCAAACGTTGCCCGTCGCCTGCAGGGAGTGGACGCCAAGCACTCCAGTTCAAGATGTTTCGTGCGGAAAAGTTATTGAATACGACACCTAATGTTCCTACGAAGCCAAACTGACCGCCCCATCCGCCGGAAAGCTCAATTTGATCGCTAGGGCGCTCTACCAATGTGTAGTTTATATCTACTGTACCATCCGGGTTAGGAGAGGGAATAATATTGATTTGTTCCGGATCAAAATACCCCATGTTTGAGAGCTGCTGTTGCGATCGGATTAGGTTCGATCGGCTAAATTTCTGCCCTGGCAGGGTAAACATTTCGCGGTATATGACATGGTCGCTTGTTTTGGTATTCCCGTCGATGGTAACTTTATTAATGGTGGCTTGTTCGCCCTCGAATATTCGCATTTCAATATCAATGGAATCTTCGTCGACCATTACTTCAACAGGCTCAATGTTAAATCGCAAGTAGCCGTCGTCCATGTAGAGAGCGGTAATATCGGTACCTGAAGGATTGAAATTGAGCCGCTTTGCTAACTCTTCAGGGTTATAAATATCGCCTTTAGCAATACCAAGCTGCATGGAGAGTTCCTCGTCGGTATATTTATAATTGCCGGTCCATTCAATATTACGGTAGTGAAACTGCTCTCCTTCTTCAATCTTTAAGAGGATATTCACCGCTTTTTCATTGTAATCCCAAACGGAATCGGTTACAATGGTAGCATTGCGGTAGCCGTTTCGGTTGTAGTAGTCAATCAGGTTTTGCTTATCGTTTTCAAACTCTTCGGCTACAAATTTTGATGGGGTGAAAATCCGTAGAAACCGTTTTTCCTTCGTTTTTTTCATTTTCCGCAGTAGCTTTTTTTCTTCAAGCTCGCTAACGCCTTCGAATTGAATATCGTTGATTTTTACTTTGGATTTGCGATCGATGGCAATGCGCAACATAACACTATTGGCCAGTAGGCTATCTTTTTGGCGAATTACATCTACTTCGGCGTTGCGGAATCCTTTTTCGGCGTAATGTTTTTTTATCACGTTTACGGCATTTTGCACCATAGCATCGGTTACTATCCTGCCACGTAGCAGTTTCACCTTATCGCTCAGAGTGGTTTGGTGCGAATTCGGAATGCCTTCAAAAAAGTAGCGCGAGAGGCGGGGGCGCTCTTTCAGCGCCATTTCAAGATATATTTGGTCGTCTACGATTTCGGTAATGGAAATTTGGACGTCTCCGATAATTCCCAGTTTCCATATTTTACGGATTGCCATGCTGATTTCCTCGCCGGGGATGCGGATTTTTTGACCAACTTGCAGCCCCGAAATGGAAATGAGAGAGTTTTCGTCGTTAAACTCTGCACCAACCACTTTGATCCCTCCGATAGTGTACTCTTTTGGCGATGCGTAATCAATCTTATACTTATCGGATGATGGGAACGAAAAACGGTCTTGACTGAAAGAGGGGTGTGATAATGCCCATGTAAAAAAGGCTAAGCTCCAAAGTGTGTAGCAGGTATAGCGTTTCATAAGATTAAATTTGCTCGCTGATTCTTCCAAAACGGCGCTCGCGGCGCTGATACTCTAAAATGGCCTCAAAAAGGTGTTCCTTGCGGAAATCGGGCCATAGGGTTTTTGTAAAATATAATTCTGTGTATGCCATTTGCCACAACATGAAATTACTTATGCGCATTTCTCCACTGGTGCGGATAAGCAGCTCAGGGTCGGGGATGCCATAAGTGTTCAAATGTCGTTCGATGGCTTCTTGGTTTATGGTAATGGGCTGCCCGGTTGTTTGAAATTCGTGGCAAAGCCCTTTTACAGCGTTAATCAAGTCCCAATGTCCGCTGTAGCTCAACGCCAAGTTCAAGGTCATCCCGGTATTGCCCTGGGTATCTGAAATGGCTTGTTGCAGTCCTTCAGTACAGTGGGGTGGTAGGCTCGATAAATCGCCGATTGCATTGAGTTTTATATTGTTTTTTACCAAGTCTAATGTGTCTTTTTTTAAGGTACTCACCAACAAATCCATCAGTGCATTCACTTCTTGTTTTGGTCGGTTCCAGTTTTCGGTAGAAAAGGCAAACAGCGTAAGGTGCTGCACGTTCAGTTCGGCGGCACCTTCAACCGTTTCTCGTACCGAGCGTGTGGCGTTTTGGTGGCCAAAAATGCGTTTAGCTCCCATTTGTTTTGCCCATCTTCCGTTGCCGTCCATAATTACTGCTATGTGCGAAGGCACTTTCGATGGATCAATCAATTCTTTCATATCGGCCTGTTAAATGCAGTATTCTGCTGTATGAAGGGAAAGTTTGTAATACTTTGTGAGTAGTAGCGATTGAGGTAACGAACCTTCACTTAATTAAGGGTGCAAAATTACGCATATCCCATGGATTGACAAACCTTCCCGATATCTCACTAAACCTTTCATGGTGAGTGAGTTCAACGAGCCGTTGTTTGTATGGGTAAATGCATCGAGCCCACCAAAGGTAACGGAAGGGGGGATGGTTTTACGCTTTTTAACAGTTTCGTTAGCAGATTGTCCCTTCAACAGGTTGAGGTTTTCTTTACGAAAAAAAATCAATCAACTTCGTAGGAAAAAACTTGTTTGGTTTGATCGAGCGATAAAAAGACTGATCAGGCACATAGCCATTTGATTAAGCTTTTCTAGCGTTTTCAACGCACTTGTCTGGAGGGAGACTTTTGTAGGCGAGCGTTTTTAGGTAATTTGAGATTGTAACCTACAAAAACATCCACAATGCATATTGCCATCATTGGAAATGGTATAGCCGGAATTACCACAGCGCGGCATATCCGCAAACACAGCGATGCTCAAATTACGGTAATTTCTGCAGAAACCGATTTCTTCTTCTCTCGCACAGCGCTTATGTACATTTACATGGGGCACATGAAATTTGAACACACCGAGCCTTACGAACGCTCCTTTTGGCAGAAAAACCGAATTGCGCTAAAGCGGGCGTACGTAGAGCGTGTGGATTTTGACCAAAAAATCTTGCATTTTACCGAAGAAACCAACCCTTTGCACTACGATACGCTTGTATTAGCATGTGGCTCAAAGCCTAATAAGTTTGGTTGGCGGGGGCAAGATTTGGAAGGAGTTGGAGGGCTATACAGTTATCAAGATTTGGCGTATATGGAAACGCACTCGAAAGGGTTGCAACGTGCCGTAGTGGTGGGAGGGGGCTTAATCGGGATTGAAATGGCGGAGATGTTTGCCTCGCGTCATATTCCCGTTACGTTTCTGGTACGGGAAGCTTCGTTTTGGCGGAGTGTCCTTCCCCGTGAAGAATCTGAGATGA
>CAYMYI010000026.1:0-16256 GCA_964394585.1 uncultured Roseobacteraceae bacterium | reverse complement strand
CCGCCATATTGCTGAACACCATATTGACTTACGGCTTGCGACAGAGCTTACAGAGATTTTACCTGATGCCCATGGGAAAGTACGTGCTGTTCGCACAAATCATGAAGAAGAAATCCCCTGCCAATTTGTGGGCCTTACTGCAGGAGTGCACCCCAACATCGAATTTGTTCGTAACTCTGCTTTGAAAACCGATAGGGGCATTTTGGTAAATGAATATTTTGAAACTAACCTTCCCGGGGTGTATGCCATTGGTGATTGCGCCCAGTTTCGAAAGGCGCTCACCGGGTTGCGGCCTCATCGTACCATTGAGCAAGTGTGGTATACCGGGCGAATGCACGGAGAAACTGTGGCACAAACCATAATTGGTAATCGAACTCCATATACCCCAGGAATTTGGTTTAACTCAGCAAAGTTTTTCGATATCGAATATCAGACCTATGGCATGGTACTACCTGAACTCGATGCCCAGCACGATGCACTCTATTGGGAGCATCCTAAAGGAAAAAAGGCGGTGCGTATTGTATTCAGAAAAGAAGATATGGCGGTACGAGGCTTTAACCTGATGGGCATTCGCTTTCGCCACGAGGTGTGCGACCGTTGGCTGCGCCAAGAAGCTCCTCTTGCCCATGTGCTGCAGCATTTGCAAGAAGCAAATTTTGACCCTGAGTTTTTTAAACCCTACGAACGAGAAATCATTGCGGAATACGAAAAAAAATTCCCCGGGCAAACGATAGCCACCCAAAGGCGAAAACGATTCTTAGAGTATTTCGGCTTATAATCTATCCTAGCATTCAACTTAAAAACGAATTATATACATATGAAACTTTTACGAACTTTTGGTATCTCATTATTTACGCTATCGTTGTTAGTTCTCTTGGTATCATTGTTTATGGGAGAGTTTCAACTCACAGAAGAAGTAATGCGCCAAACCATTACCAACGAGGCGCATTACACCATTCTGAAACCTAAACTTGAACCCATGTTGGGCACAACATATGGATCTTCGTTTGCCTTTGCCAACGATTTTAAAGCAATTTTTAATGAGGTGAACGATGCTTTTAAAGCACAGCAAGCATGGGATCAAGTAATTTATACCGATTATGCTTATGCTCTAACCAAAGCGGCAAGTCAAGGCGTGCTGGTTGCAAATGCTTGGTTGTTTTTCTGGATGAGCATTGGGTTAGGAGTAGCCGGAGCTTTAATGGCTATTTTGCCCAAAACAGTCATAGAGCCTATCCCCGGCATTAAAAATAACGGCATCTTTCAAAATCCGGCAACGGCTCGAGGTTGGGTTGGCATCATCGCTGGTACATACCTCATCCTATTTTATGTACTCTTATATTGGTTTCCCGAGTACATGACCAACTGGGTGTTGCTCGTAGACCCCATCAGCGAAGCGCTGAGTGGCAACCCGGCAAGTCAATGGTTTTTTTATGGACTCCTTTATACCCTTGCAATTTTGGTGATGGGCATTCGGATGATCCTGAAATATCGCCATAGCAATTACCAAATTGTTCGGACACTTTCAGTGATGTTTTTTCAAACGGCATTTGCATTTCTAATCCCCGAAATTTTGGTGCGACTCAACCAACCATACTACGATTTTAAAAACATGTGGCCGCTCGATTACGATTTCTTTGATGCCTGGCATCTCAACACGCTTACGAGTGCGGGAGGCATGGGCATTTTTATGTTAGCTTGGGGGATTACCCTTTTTGTGATTGGCGTGCCTGTGTTTACATATTTTTATGGCAAGCGCTGGTATTGCTCGTGGGTATGCGGTTGTGGTGGCCTTGCTGAAACCCTTGGCGATCCTTACCGCCAACTTTCCGATAAGTCGCTTAAGGCATGGAAAGTAGAACGCTGGATGATTCACAGCGTACTCGTATTTTCCGTGGTGATGACTGCCGGTGTACTTTATACCTATTTTACCGGAAATAATCGCCTGTTCGGATTGGTGGATACCTATCAGCTCCGTTCAACCTATGGCTTTTTTATTGGGGCAGCCTTTTCAGGGGTAGTGGGAGTGGGTTTTTACCCATTTATGGGAAGCCGCGTTTGGTGCCGTTTTGGATGCCCATTGGCAGCGTATCTAGGGTTGGTTCAACGCTTCAAATCGCGCTTTCGGATTACCACCAACGGCGGACAGTGCATTTCGTGCGGGAACTGTTCTACCTATTGCGAAATGGGAATAGATGTGCGCTGGTATGCCCAGCGTGGGCAAGATATTGTTCGTTCTTCGTGCGTAGGTTGCGGAGTTTGCTCATCGGTGTGTCCTCGGGGAGTGCTCAATTTAGAAAACACTAGCAAAGAGCGCGTGTTGGAAGCCCCGGCGATTATCATCGGTAGAGATAACGTTGAAATCAATCGATAGAAGAAAATCGAAAGACGGTCATCGTTTTTCAATAAAGTGTATGGAAAATAGGAGGGTACTTCTAGTTTTGCAGCCTGAAACCAAAACCCTTATGAAACGTATTCAGACACTTTTACTAATCAGTATTTTGGCAATAGCAGGTTGCCAAACCAAATATGAAATTGTGGAAACGCCCAGTGTTCCTATGGATTCCACACTGTTTGCCCAAGCTGAGGCGCTGCCCGAGTTGCAAGACGACGCCATCGATGAGGCATCGGGCTTAGTGGCTAGCGTTCAGACTCCCGGCGCGTTCTGGACTCACAACGATAGCGGTGGAAAAGCACAACTTTTTCTCGTTTCTTCTGAAGGGAAAACCCTTACTACCGTAACACTCGAAGGCATTAAGGCAAGAGATTGGGAAGATATTGCCCTGCATGTAGAAGATAGCATCCCTTATTTGTATATCGCAGAAATGGGGGATAATCGCGCTCAGTATGAAGATAAGTATTTGTATCGGTTTGCAGAACCGTTGGCATCTCAAACTAGTGTTGCCCAAGCCGATATTACCACCATCCCGTTTGCATATCCTGAACACACTCGCGATGCCGAAACCTTATTGATAGATCCGCTCACCGGCGATATTGTGATTGTATCGAAGCGCGAAGAGTTCTCGCGGGTATATGAGTTGAAAGCCCCTTTTTCAACGGATACGGTGAACATACTCACATGGATTGGTGAATTGCCATTCCGCAATGCAGTCGGGGGCGATGTTTCGGCAAATGGAGAAGAAGTTTTGGTAAAAACCTACGATGAAGTTTTCCTTTGGAAGCGAACAAAGGGGGCTTCGTTAGCGCAAACCCTCACACAGCCCGCGGTTCGGATTCCGTATTTGCGAGAACTTCAAGGTGAGGCAATCGCTTGGAACCGAGAGGGTACAGCGTTTTTTACCCTGAGCGAAGAAAGTAATGAAATAGCCGCTAAGCTCTATCGCTATGTGCGCCAAACCGCTCGATAGGCAAAAAGATGACTTTGCGTATTTCGTGCATGGAACCTCATTCAAATTGTTAAAGAAAGTAGTAATTCGATAATAGCGCACGGTTGTGTATAGGGTTTGCCCTAGCTTTGTATATCCGAACGAAACATACAATACTATGCAAAAGCGATTATCTTTTTGGGCAATTCTATTATTGTTATTGGCGCAAATGGCATGCGCACCCTTGAAAGAACCTGAGTTTCGGGGTATTCAAAATATGCAAGTTTCTCCGCAGGGCAATCAGTTGGTAGTCGATGCGGAAGCGATTATGTTCAACCCGAACCGAAAAAAAATGACGCTTTACGAAATAGACTTGGATGTGGCAATTAACGATGCCAATGTGGGTCATATTTTAGATTCTACAGAAGTAGCCGTGCCTGCAGAGGAGGTGTTTTATGTGCCGGTTCGGGTAACGATTCCGACCCAAAAAGTATTGAGCAACTTGCTTTCTAGCCTTTTTAGTGCAGCAAAAGATAAAAAAGTAGAGGTGCAGTATCGGGGGCACGTGCGTATGCGAGCCTTGGGGATTAAGTTTAAGTTACCTGTGAATGCGAAGAGCAAGATAAAACTCCCATCATTTTAATTAAGATGTTGGGGGGCATTCACGCTTAGCTTAGGTAACTACTACTTTTCGGTTGGTTTTAGCCCTCATGCGCTCAGGAACTACCTTGCGAATGGCATCTTCTAGTAAGCTAAGCGCCTTTTCCTTCACCATGTTTCGGTGGGTAACTAGGCTGATTTCGCGCACCGGTTCTGGTGTACGAAAGTAACGTACCCGATCGAGCTGTAACGGCCCAAAATCAGAAATGGCAAGTTCAGGTAAAATGGTGAGTCCGCCGGTAAGTTCTACAATCCGTTTTAGTGTTTCTACACTACCGGTTTGGTAACTCAAGTTAGGCAGCGCTTTCGTGGTGCGTTGGCATAAATGCAAGATTTGTGAGCGTAGGCAGTGGCCTTCGTCGAGGAGCCAAATATCCTCTCCTTGTAGGGAATCTGTAGTCAGAGTAGTATGTACTGCTAAATGATGTTCGGCATGCAGATATGCTACAAATGCCTCGTAAAACATGGGACGCTCCCTAATTTGTGAGTCTTCGAGCGGAGTAGCCAAAATCCCGGCATCGAGTGTGCCTTCTTTCAGTCGCACTACAATCTGATCGGTGGTGTTTTCAATAATAGCAATGCGAAGCTGGGGGTATTTTTGGACAAAATCGACCAAAAAAAGTGGTAATAGATAGGGCGCCACAGTCGGGATAACGCCTATTTTTAATTCGCCTTCAATTTTCTCTTGGGAGTCGTTAGCGAGTTCCCGAATCTTAGCAGACTCTGCCAAGGCACGCCGTGCTTGTTCAATAATCGGTTTGCCTGCTTCGGTAGCTACTACCGGCTTTCGACTACGATCGAAGAGCCGCATGCCTAATTCATCTTCCAATTTTTGGATTTGCATACTGAGCGTAGGTTGCGTTACGAAGCACTTTTCGGCGGCAACCCCAAAGCTGCCATAGTTGGCAATGGCTACTACATATTCGAGCTGTGTGAGGGTCATGATACGTTTTTCAAAAAAGGATATGAAACAAATGTAAGAGTTTTGACCAATTGACTGCACAGCTAGTATCTTACAGCATCAACTTAAACCATACTGACATGCCCAATTTTGCCATACGATCAGAAGAAGAGGAAATTATGGATGATTTCTCAATTGATGATGAAGGATTGCACCGTACCCTCGAAGAACTTGAGTTTATCAATCGTTGGTTAGGAGGGAATGCCATCACAATCGGTGCGCTGAAAGAGGTACTTGCTCAGTGCGATACGCGCCAAACTGTGCGCATTGCCGATTTAGGGTGCGGAAGTGGCGATATGCTACGCCTTATCCACGATGCCTTTGCCGACCATTACAATTTAGAACTCGTAGGCATTGATGCGAACCAGGCGGTAGTTCGCCATGCGAAAGAAAAAAATGGCTCCAAGTACCCCATCCAATATCACACGATGGACATTTTGGGCGAATCGTTCCGAAAAGAAACCTACGATATTGTACTTTGTACGCTGTTTTTACATCATTTCCCTGAAAAACTATTAGAGGATATTTTGCGGCGTCTGCAACCGCAAACGCAGAAGGCGCTCATCATCAACGATTTGCACCGACATCCGCTAGCGTATTATTCCATCGCTTTGCTTACCCGTCTGTTTTCTCGCTCGTACATGACTCGCTACGACGCCAAACTCTCTGTATTACGGGCATTTTCAAAAAAGGAATTAGCCGAAGTGCTCCAAAAAAGTGGCTGGCGACTCAGTTCTATGCATTGGCGGTGGGCATTTCGTTGGAAAGCCATTGCACTTCCTATGTAATGCGGCAACGTGGGCAATTATCTTTTTTCAAAAGTCCCTATTTCCTAACTTCATAGGCAATTCATCATCACAAAAAACGAATTGCTATGAACCGAACACTACTCTTTGTAATCTGGGCATTGTGCACCTTAAGTGGGCAAAGTGTTGCCCAAGAACGGAAACTCGAAGCGGAGTCTGCCGTAACCACTTCGCACGAAGTAACCATTAAAGGACAGAAAATTGCCTATACCGCAACGGCAGGCACGCAGCCGGTATGGGATGAGGAGGGCAAGCCGATTGCCTCTTTATTTTACACTTACTACGAGCGCAAAGGGATTAATGATAATACTACGCGCCCTTTAGTGATTTCTTTCAATGGAGGGCCGGGTTCTGCTTCGGTGTGGATGCACCTTGCCTACACAGGGCCGCGGGTACTCAACATCGACGACGAAGGCTACCCAGTACAGCCGTATGGCGTGCGTGAAAATCCGTATTCTATTCTCGACGTAGCCGATATTGTGTATGTAAATCCGGTAAATACCGGCTATTCGCGCATTTTAGATAAAGAAGTAGAGCGTAAGACATTTTTTGGGGTCAATGCCGATATTGCCTACCTCGCTGAGTGGATTAACACGTTTGTAACTCGCACTAACCGATGGCGCTCGCCTAAGTATCTGATTGGCGAAAGCTACGGTACAACCCGTGTTTCGGGGTTAGCCCTCGAATTGCAAAATGCACAATGGATGTATTTAAACGGGGTGATTTTGGTATCGCCGACTGGGCTGGGGATTGAACGCGACGGACCGATAGAAGCGGCGAATCGGTTGCCTTATTTCGCTGCGGCTGCGTGGTATCAGAAAGCCCTCGCTGAGGAACTCCAGCAAAAAGATTTAGAAGAAGAACTCTTACCCGAAGTAGAGGCGTTCACCCTGAACGAGTTACTCCCGGCAATGGCAAAAGGCGGTTTCCTCGATACAACGACTCGTCAAAAGATGGCGGAAAAAATGGCATATTACTCTGGACTTTCTGCTGAAGTGATTTTGCAGCACAATCTCGATGTATCGACCTCTTTCTTTTGGAAAGACTTACTGCGCGAAAAAGGCTTTACCGTTGGGCGCCTCGACTCACGTTATCTAGGTATTGATAAAATGGAGGGAGGCTCGAGCCCCGATTACAACGCTGAGCTTACTTCTTGGCTGCATTCATTCACGCCGGCAATAAATTACTACTTGCAACAAGAACTGAATTACAAGACCGATGTAAAGTACAATATGTTCGGGCCGGTACGCCCGTGGGATCGTAGTAACGACCAAACCGGCGAAAACCTACGCCAAGCGATGGCACAGAACCCTTATCTGAACGTGATGATTCAAGCCGGCTATTACGATGGGGCTACTACGTACTTCAATGCAAAATATACGATGTGGCACTTAGACCCTAGCGGAAAGCTGCAAGACCGCCTGCGCTTTGAAGGGTACCGCAGTGGGCACATGATGTACCTACGCCGCGAAGATTTAGAAGCTGCCAACGAGCACATCAGAGAGTTTATACGAAGTTCAATGCCTGCTAAAGGTGTTCCTGCTAAATACTAAACTGATAATGAGAGCGTTTTATCGCATTCCCGTAAACTCTTTGTAAATACTTTAGTTAACCAATTAAACTTATTTGACCAATCTCTAATTTTGGCGTATAAGTTTTCTCTTAAATTAT
Source organism: uncultured Roseobacteraceae bacterium (assembly GCA_964394585.1). Lineage (GTDB taxonomy): Bacteria > Bacteroidota > Bacteroidia > Cytophagales > Flammeovirgaceae > CAYUJH01. The sequence continues at coordinate 8,832 of CAYMYI010000026.1, read as the reverse complement.
TGAACATTAAAAACACAAGACAATGAAAACTCTTTGGAAATCCTTTCTGATGATTACTGCAATTGCGTTGTTCGCAAGCTGTGGAGGTAACCAGGGTACACAAGAAGAAGCCACTAGCGAAGAAACTACCGCAGAAGCTTCTACCGAAACCATGGAAGCTGCAGCACCCGGACTCGCGGCTGGTACTTACACCATTGCTGCGGACTCTAGCAATGCCCTTAAATGGACTGGAACACACATTGGCAAAAGCTACGAACACTATGGTAGAATTATGCTTTCTAGCGGTTCGTTCACAGTGGCTGACGGCAACATTACCGGTGGTTCGCTTGAAATCGACATGACTTCAATCACTGTAGACGATATCACCGATGATGCCGAAAAGAATGCCAAATTGGTAGGTCACCTTTCAGATGCTGACTTCTTCTCTGTAGAGCAATTCCCTTCAGCAACGTTTACTATCAAAAACGTAGAAGCTATTAGCGGAGGGGATGGTACACACACCATCACAGGCGACTTAACTGTAAAAGGAGTAACAGAAGAAATTTCATTCCCTGTTACTGTATCGGCTGAAGGCAACATGGCAATGATTAAAGGCACAATGACGTTCGACCGCACTAAGTTTGGAGTAAGCTATAATTCAGGTTCGTTGGAAGATGTAATCAAAGAAAACATCATCAGCGACGATGTTGAGTTAGAGTTTAACCTTACGGCTACTATGTAATCGAATCAGAATCGATTCTATCATCTATAAAAGAGAGGCTATTCATAAGATAGCCTCTTTTTTTGATGCAACTATGAGAAGGTTGGGCGTATAGGTTCAGCTGATAACACTCAGAAAAAGTTGGAAAAACACATAAAATTTTTGGAGAACTCGTTAGTTTTGAGGTGAAAAGCTAGTAATAGTACACCCACCTCTGTACGTTTGCAATCATTCGTTAAAAAGGAAACGCAGGTACTTATGTATGCTACGCCCTATCATACTGCAGATTTATCTCAGTATAATTTTTTAGTAACCGGAGGAGCGGGCTTTATTGGGTCGCACTTGGTAGAATACTTGTTGCAGCACAACGCTAAACAAGTTCGTGTGATTGATGACCTTAGCAATGGGTCATTAAAAAACTTACAGAACGCGATTGAACATCCGCATTTTCAATTTATAAAAGGGGATATTACCTATGCAGAAGATTGCGAAATGGCAGTAGCTGGCGGAATTGATTTTGTTTTACATCAAGCAGCGTTAGGTTCTGTGCCTCGGAGTATTGCGAAGCCAGAAGCTACGCATCATGCCAACGTAACCGGCACGCTAAATATGTTGGTGGCTTCGCAAAAGGTAGGAGTAAAGTGCTTTGTGTATGCCTCCTCTTCTTCAGTGTATGGCAATCACCCCGATTTACCCAAAAAAGAAGGTATAGAAGGCGCTCCGCTTTCGCCCTATGCGGCTAGTAAGTATGCTTGCGAACTGTACGCTCAATCGTTTTACCAAAGCTACCAACTCCCTACGATAGGTTTGCGCTATTTCAATGTATACGGATCTCGGCAAAGCGCCCATTCAGCATATGCCGCTGTAATTCCGCTATTCGCTAAGGCAGTTTTAGAAGGAAAACCACCGTGTATTTTTGGTGATGGCACGCAGGCGCGCGATTTCACGTTTATCGAAAATGTAGTAAAAGCAAATGTGCTGGCTTGTTTTGCCGAAAAAAAGGCGTTTGGCGAAGTGTTCAACATTGGCAATGGGCAAAGAACGAGTGTACTCGATTTGGCACTTGAGATGATTACCCTATCAGATAATACAGCCCTACAACCCCATTTTGAGCCTCCGCGCCTTGGTGATGTAAAATTCAGTTTGGCAGATATTCAAAAAGCAAAAACGTATTTGAGCTATGCGCCAGAGGTTTCTTTTCACGAAGGAATTCGGCGTACATTTGCATGGTATCAAGAAAATCTTATCATATAAACTTTAAGGATACACGTATGAAAAAAATAATTCAAACTGATAAAGCTCCTGCCCCGATAGGCCCATACAGCCAAGCGGTGAAACATCATGGGACACTGTATGTTTCGGGCCAAATTGCGCTCGACCCCGAAACAGGCGATTTGATTACCCACGAAATAGAGGAAGAAACTCACCGAGTGATGAGAAACCTAGCCGCAATTTTAGAAGCTGCAGGCATGGGGTTTGAAAATGTAGTGAAATGCTCAATTTTTGTGAGCGATATGGGCAACTTCCAGCGGATAAATGAAGTCTACGGACAGTATTTTACAGAAAATCCACCGGCGCGTGAAACTGTGGAAGTAAGCCGCTTGCCCAAAGCCGTGAATGTTGAAATTTCATGCATAGCAATCGAATAGACCAATAGTTTTTTTGCAATGAATTTGCCACTATTACCAGAGCGCAATATAACTATGGTGTTGCCCTTCCCCTCGCAGCGGGTTTTGCAGGCAATTGAACAAAAAACGCACCCTGCTGGTGTTACTGTACCAGCGGGTTTGCGTCCGGATCGGCGCTATTGGTTTCGTGGTAATATTGCGCAAGATGCGTTTGTGTTAGCTCCTGCCCAGGAGCTTTTTCATAGTTACAATCCTATTATTAATGGGAAAATAGAAACTACTTCCAGCGGTTCTATCCTTTTTTTGAAATATCAATTATTTAAAAACACGCGTTTTTTTCTCATTACCTGGACGGTGCTCACGCTGTTTTTTACCCTCTTGTTTTCATTTGGCATCCCACGGATGAACTTGGCGCTCATTAGCGCAACCCTCCTTATTGTAAACTACTTGGTAGCCTTTGCTAGCTTTCAAAAACAGGTGAAACTCGCCCAAGAGAAGTTTAACTTGCTGTTTGAGCAGTTTTAGGTAAATAGCGTTTTGCCCAACTCTCTTTCATAGGCTTGCGCCAAGCGGTTTCCAAAGCTTCTTTAGTTTGTATCGTGTTATCAAAAACAAGTGTATCGGCAGAAAGAATTCCTTCGGCTACGAGCGATTTGAGCTGGGCAAGCGGATAGGTTTGGATGCGTTCGTTGATCCAAAATGCTATTTGGGTGCGCTCGAAAAACGGAATGCCTAGAGTTTGTTCGAGCTGGCGTACGAGTTCAACCGATTTGTCGATGGAACAACCCGAAGGCAAGTTATAGCCTTGGTTTACTCCAATGATCAAAAAGTGCTGAAATGGAATGCCATATGCTGCTTGTAGCGGTGCGCCGTGAGCGTCCCACGATTCGATGAATGTTTCCGCGGCAGTTTCAATTTGTTGGCATTCGGTTTCGGAAAGCGGGCGGCTAGCTTGGTAAATCCACAGGCGAGCGTTGGGGGGGAGTGCTTCAAAAGGTACTAACATGCGTTGTCGAAAATTCTGTTTTATTAAAATGATTGTATCAATAAAAAGCCCCTACGAAAAGTAAGGGCTTCCAAATTAAAAACAGGATTGACTAGAACAAAATTCGATACTGTGGTACGGGAAATAAACCGAGTTGATATTCTGTAGTAACAGTTCCTGTCCTACGGTTGTACGACTTGCGAAACTCGTTTTGCGTATTGCTAATGTTTCGGAGGTCAAGGGCAAATTCGTGCGTAATTTTTCGTTTATTCATCCGATAAGAAATTTTTAGGTCGGTACGGAAGTAATCTTGGAATTGTTCGGAAAATGCATTGTCTTCTTGCAATACTTCAAAACCCATCTCCCGCGATTTCTCTAAGTCGATTGGGGTATAATAACGCCCCCCTGCTGCCGTAATTTTCCAATCGACTGCTAAAGTGCTGTTGGTACCCAGTTTCCATTCCTTGCCAGCTAACAGGTTCGCCACATAACGCCCGTTGAATGCAGAGTTCCGCCACACTCCATCACTTCCTTTGTACTCTGCATTGAATAAAGATGCATTCAGCATGAAGTAATAATTTTTACTGAACGATTTCTCCACGGAAAGCTCCAGGCCATAGTTACGTCCTTCGCCTTCGTTTACTAAATCACCGTTATCTGGTGTGCCGAAGTCAGCACCGGCGTTGAGCATCGAAAACGAAGAGGCAAAACGCTCTACAGGTACATTGTCAATCATCTGATAATAAAGTTCGGCTTTTATGCGTAAGTCGCTAAAAAGTTGATTGGTATACCCAAACACCAGATGTTGGCTTTGGGTGAAGCCCATATCTTCGTTCAGAGGGAGTAGGCTGCCATTGGCTTGTTCGGTTTGTGTGTAGTAGGTAGGAAGCGGTTGCAATTGGTGATGCAAGCCATAGGCGAGGGCAAAACTTTGCTTTTCCGTAGCTTGGTATTTAATGCCTACTCTAGGTTCTATCGCAGTACTTTGGCTTAGCGTGTAGTGCATTTGATGAACCCCCACATTCAGTACGAAATCGTCGGTGAAACGGTGCTGCCAGTTGGCATATGCACGGAGTAGGGTAGAGGAGCCTTGCCCTTCTTTGATAGTAAACCATCCGGTAGAAAGCAGGGTGCTATCGGCAAATTGCACATCGAAGTAATCGGCCATCACTCCTATATTAAATGTGTTTTTTGCATTGAGTTTATGGTTGACCATCAGGTGCGCGGAGTATTTATTTTGTTGTAAGTTGATTTCGGCATAACGTTCTAAAATGCTTCGGTTGGTACTACTGATAGAATCAATATCGACCCCTTCGCGTTGGTAAGTGGCTGCGAGCGATAGCTTATACGACGTTTTTGGGTTGAAAAAATAGGTGTGTGTGATACCGGCAATAGCTGTGCGTGATTTTACATAGATGTCTTCGTTTTCGTTTCCATACAAGTCGGTGTCGCTGTCCAGGTCAAGTTCGCTACCGAGCAGTTCGATGTTACTGTCGCCACCAAGCCCCCAAATAGTGAACCGTCCGGCTTTTGCAGTAGGGATATTAATTTTGAAGCTCAAATCTTGATATTGTGGTACGGCAGCGCCTGTGCCCAAGTCGAGCCCTATGGCGTCGAACACGCCCAATGTAGAGTATCGATAATTCACAAGGTAAGAGGCTTTACTTTTTTTAGAAAGTGGCCCTTCTGCGCCAACTTCTAAACCATTAAAACCAATTTGCCCTAAAAACTCGTGTGTGTCAGGGTTACCTTTCCGCATTTGTAGGTCGAAAGCACCTGCCAAGGCATTTCCATACTCTGCGGGGAATGCACCGGTCATAAAATCAGATTTTGCTAATAAGTTGTAGTTCAGCATACTTACAGGCCCTCCGGTACTGCCAAACGAGGCAAAATGGTTAGGGCTAGGGATGTCAATCCCTTCTAAACGCCAGAGTACACCCGAGGGAGAATTTCCTCGAATAATGATATCGTTACGGGCATCATTCGCACCGCTTACGCCGGCGAAGTTCGTCGCCATTCGGGCGGGGTCGTTAAGGGTGCCGGCAAACCGTGAAGTTTGTTCCATATCGAACGTGCGCGCACTTACGGTAGCCGTTTCGTTGAGGGCATCGAAATTATTTTGTGTAGCGGTTACGGTAACTTCTGCAAGTTGCTCTACACTTTCGGTAAGGCTGAAGTTTACTTCGAGCTGCTTGCCTGCTACCACTATAAGGTTGTTTTGGGCGGTTTCTTTGTAGCCAATAGCAGATACTTTGATGGCAACTCGTCCGATCGGGGCATTTTCAATTTTGAAAAAACCGTTGATATCGGTAGAACTGCCGATCAACGGGCTGGTATTCAGGATCACAACGGTAGCTCCTATGATAGGAAAACCGGAGTCTTGGTCGGTAATCTGGCCGCGGATTGTCTGAGTAGTTTGTGCAGTACTCACAAACGACGTGAACAACGCGCCGCAAAACAAAAAGAGAATAAGAAAGCGTGCATGGAGTTTCATAGCAAACGAAGCATTTTATGGTGAATAATTTTTTTCTGATTCGATGCTTCGAAAGTAGAAAGGCAGGATAGGGTACTCAATACGATAGAGACTGAATCGGTAGAATCCGTTGCTGAAACGGAAGATTGTGGCGCCGAACGTAGAAGGGGGGAAATGCTTTTTCTTGTTAAAGAATATTCACAGCTTGGAAAAAAGCAGGGATATTAGGTTTAACTATTTCATATTCAATTTATTAATTCTTTTGCTTGAGTTCATCAGTATTGCGCATAATCCCCCCATCTAGGGGGAAATTATTAGATAAGTACTATTACTTAGTGAAAAAATTATAATTTAGGCTATGCTAATATGAATACAGGTTCTGCATTCTTTAGCGTATTCATCAACATTTATTATCAATTAATTAAAGTTTCAAACACATGAGAAAAACATTACAGTTGACGCTGACGCTGCTGTTATCTGCGCTCATTGGGTTTTCTGCCTATGCGCAAGGAACAGTAAGTGGTACGGTAACTTCTTCGGAAGACAATACACCGCTTCCCGGAGTTAACGTGTTTGTAAAAGGTACAACCAAGGGTACTGTTACAGACTTAGATGGAAAGTACAGAATTAACGTAGATGAAGCTGCTACCACGTTGGTATTCAGCTACATTGGTTTTGTAACACAAGAGGTAGAAATTGCCGGTCGTTCTACGATTGATATGGCTTTGAATCCGGACACTGAACTTCTAGAAGAAGTTGTTGTAACGGGTTATCAGACTACTTCAAAGGAACGTTCAAGTATTGCGGTACAAACCGTAACTTCTGAAGGTATTCAAAACCGCCCGAACGCTAACTTTGCTCAAACGCTACAAGGCCAGGTAGCCGGTTTGAATATCACCACTTCAAACGGACAGCCCGGTGGTAACACTACAATTAACCTTCGTGGGGTAGGCTCAATCAATGGTAACACAGAGCCTTTGTTCGTGATTGACGGTACTCCGGTTGACGAAGACAACTTCCGTAGTTTGAACCCGAACGACATTGAGTCGGTAACGGTATTGAAAGATGCTGGTGCTACAGCAATCTATGGTAACCGTGGTGCAAACGGGGTAGTAGTAGTAACCACAAAAGGTGGCGAATATGGTTCAGGATTACAAGTAAATTATACTGGCCAGGTGAACCTAACTTATCTACAAAATCAGGATTATGACTTGATGAACTCTCAAGAACAATTGCAGTTTGAAAGAGACAACGGACGTGGTAGAGGTGCTTCTTTAACAGACGCTGAAATTGCCGCAGCTACCAACACCGATTGGTTTGACTATTTCTTTGATGCTGGGGTTTCTCAAATCCATAACTTAACCATTGCTAACGGTAAAGAAAATATGCGTACATTCACTTCAATTGGCTTTACCGACCAAGATGGGGTGTTACAAAACAGTAGTCTACAGCGTTATAACTTGCGTAATAACATTAGTGGACGCTCTGCAAACGAAAAGTTGAACTACTCGTTGAACACTTCAGTAAACTTCTCAAAAAATGAAGAACCTAACAATATTGGTGGTTCAGGGATTAACCGTAACCCGGTACTAGGTGCTTTCCAGTCAGTTCCTTACATTTCGCCTGACGACTATACAAACGGGGCTGCGCTCCTTTCGCCACTTTCATTTGCAAATACGCCATTGTTCATTATGGACCTTCTCGAAACGTTCACTCGTACAGAAGATGAATTGAAAATTATTGGTAGTGCAAATGTGAACTACGAAATAATCGATGGGTTAAAATTAAATGTAATTGCCGGTGCTGACTTCACCGATGAGCAACGTATCAGAACAGAAGCGCCTGACTCGTTCAACGCCCTTCTTTTTGGTGGTGGTGCTAACCCAACTTCAGGTTTTTCTGACCAACAGTCTACTAGAACACTTTCATACAATATCATTTCTTCTTTAAGCTACGAAAGAAAGTTTGGCGACCATACCATTGGGGCGAGCATCTTCCAAGAGACATTTAAAGCACACTACTACACCTTTGGATTCTTTGCACGTGGTTTAGATCCAAAGACATTCTCTCCTGGCGATGGTTCAGGCTTCGTAGACGATAATGCTGCAAATGACTTTTTCGTAGACGCAGCAAATGCTAATAAACTAGAGGCAGGCTTAGTTTCTTACTTTGGTACTGTTGATTATGACTACCAATCTCGCTTTGGTTTTAACGCTACATTACGTCGCGATGCATCATACCGCTTCGTAGAAAGTAACCGTTGGGGTACATTCTACTCAATTGGTGGCCGTTGGAACTTACACAACGAAGCATTCTTAAATGGCTCAATCTTCGATGTATTAAAACTACGTGCTTCGTACGGTGTAACTGGTAACCAGCGCATTGTAGATGCTGCGGGGCAATTTGCTTATTTCGCAGGTGCTACCTTAACAGAAGACTTATATGCTACTGGTGGTGGCTACCAAGGGTTGAACTCTATTTTCTTGAGCACGTTAGGGAACTCTACCCTACGTTGGGAAGAAATTGTACAAACAAACGTTGGTTTAGATGTTGAATTGATGGAGTCTCGATTAAGAGGTACGTTCGATGTGTACGTAAAACGTACTAACGACTTGTTCCAAGACCGTCCTATTTCTGCCATTAATGACCAAACTGCGCTTAGAGCGAACGTGGGTAGCCTTGAAAACCGTGGTGTAGATTGGTCAATCGAGTACGACCTACTTCGCAATGGTAACGATGGCTTGAACATTACCCTTCGTACAGTAGGTAACTACAATAAGCAAGAAGTATTAGAAATCCCTACGCCTGATAACCAAGTAATCACTGGATTAACTGGTCTGCGCGAAGGTGGTAAAATCAACGAATACTTTGTGTATCGCTATGCAGGTGTGAACCCTGAAAATGGTGAGCTATTGTTCTTAACGGCTGATGGTGAAATTACTGAAAGCCCGAACGTAGATACTGACCGTGTTTGGCTAGACCAAAACATCTATCCTGATGTTACAGGTAGCTTTGGGTTCGATATCGACTACAAAGGCTTCTTCTT
>CAYMYI010000025.1:0-42993 GCA_964394585.1 uncultured Roseobacteraceae bacterium | reverse complement strand
ATCGGTGCAAACCGTTTCGACTTCGACTACTCAGGCTTCGTGAATCCGGGTAACATTGGTCAGTTCCGTCATTCAAGAGATATGTTCAGAGCATGGACTCCTGAAAACCCGAATACAGATATTCCTGCTATTACTGCGGCTAACTATGGTCTGGGAGGCTCGTCTGACCGCTTCTTGTTTGATAACGACTACCTACGCTTACGTTTCATCACGCTAGGATACAATGTGCCAGCTCGTTTACTAGAGCCTGTGAAATTCTTAAATACAGCACGTGTATTCGTAAATGCTGAAAACTTAGTAACCTTTACAGAATGGAGAGGCTTTGATGCGGAATCTTTAGAGCCAACAGGTTCTCGTTTATATCCTTCTCCAAGAATCATTTCATTTGGTATAGAACTAGGTCTATAATTTTAAATTTTTGAGAACAATGAAATATATATATAGAACATTACTCGGGGCATTTACTGCCTTGGTATTCGCTACTTCGTGTAACGAAGCCATCGAGATAACACAGCCCGGTCTGCTTAGTGCCGATCGCTCATTCGAAACGCTACAAGACTTGGAAAATGGTTTGTTAGGAGCTTATGACCGCTTAGACATTACCCAGCAAATCCAATTTAACGCAGCCTTCACAGATGAAATTTCGAGAGGTTTTGATAGTGGAGGGCAAGGCTTAACTACAGATTTAGCACACCTTCTTACACAGCAAAGTGCAATGCCCACGGCTATGTGGTTAAACTGGTACGGTGCTATCAACGCAGCTACCCGCGTAATTGAAGCAGCTACTCTGATTGAACCATCAGCCGATGAGCAAGCAGACTACAACAATATTTTGGGTCAAGCATATGCAATTCGTGCCTATGCACACTTCACGTTGCTGTCGTATTTTACAACGGATATGACAGATGATAGTGCTTTAGGGGTAATTGCTGTGAATTTTATTCCTTCGATTGACCAAGCATTGCCACGTAACACCAACGGCGAGGTGTTTGCCGCTATCGAAAGTGATTTCAGCCAAGCACAGTCGCTAATTTCTCCCTCATTTACCGACAATAAGTACATTAACTTAGATGTAATTACTGCAATGCGTGCCAGAATGGCTTTATACCGTGGACGTTACTCAGAGGCTGACCAACTTGCCGCGCAGCTAATCAATAAATATCCATTGGCTAACCGCGAGCAGTATGTGAATATGTACTTAGATGCAGATGAAACAGAAGTAATCTTCAAGTTAGACCGTAACGATGGTGATTCGTACGATGGACAAGGCGTTACTGGTTCAGGAACTGCCGGCGGATGGGCAGGAGCGAACTTCGCTTTTGTAGATGCTACTATTACCGGCTCACCATACTATGAGATGGGCAGAACATTGTTCAACTTACTTGACCCTGCTGATGTACGCTTCCAAGTGAACGTTGGTGCTGACTCTCAGATTAATACAGCATATCCGAACGTTTCTAATGAAGAGTTCTTCAATACAGATATCTTAGTGATTTATAAATATCCCGGACACGATGGTGTGCCTTTGATGAACGACTTGAAAGTATTCCGTGTATCAGAAATGTACTTAATCCGTGCGGAAGCTGCGGCTGCTTCAGGCGATTTGGCAGGTGCTGCTAACTACATTAAGCAAATCCGCGATGCACGTTTCGGTACTCCACAACCTGCACCAAGCTTTGGAAGTGCGCAAGCAGCATTTGCAGGCATTTTGGATGAGCGCCGTATAGAGCTTTGCTTTGAAGGCCACCGTTGGTTAGACCTGAAACGCTTAGGTACAGGAGCAAACCGTGGTGTTGATCGCGACCCACTAGATTGCTTTATCACAGGTGCTTGTACGCTTTCAGCAGATGACTACCGTTTCACGTTGCCAATTCCATTGGTAGAAATTAACGCAAACAACGTTATTGCAGGCCAGCAAAACCCTGGTTACTAGTAGCGTAGTGGCTCGTTAGTAAAATCTTTTTTGTAAAAGGCTATGAATCGTACGATTCATAGCCTTTTTTCATTCAACACTTTTGTGTACGAGTCAATTTGAAGTATAAAAATAAATCTTATTTTTTTATTTATACATAAAAAAATATTTAATAGGGTGAAAAAGAAACTATATATTGTTTCTATTATTTCAATTTTGTAAAATTGGGTTAAAATAAGGGGTAGTTTTAGTAAAACGGGTTTAGTTCTAACTATTCGCTCAACTATCCTCTTCAATATGAAAATGAAAGTACTAGCTTAGTTGTCTCTTGAAGCCTCAAGAGGGTTTTTAATGGTATCTACAAACCACAATTATTATAAAACAACAACAGTACTTATCAATTTAATTTTACAACTATGGTTGATTTGCTCACTTCCTTTTTTGAAGGAGAAGTGCTCAAGTTGCTTTCAAATACGCTTGAAAGCCTTGGAGGTGCTCCCCTAATGGAGAATGCAACTATCGAAGCTACCAGTAGCACTACCGCTACTGGTGCTCCTGATGCGGCTCAACAAATGTCGATGTTATCACTCACTGCAAATAACATTTGGATGATGATTGCCACTGCACTGGTATTTATTATGCATTTGGGTTTTGCCGGGGTGGAAGCAGGCTTTACGCAAGCGAAAAATACGGTGAATATCTTGTTCAAAAACACCCTGACCCCTGCGATAGGCTTGATTACGTACGCACTCTTTGGCTTTAGTTTAATGTACCCTACTACGGCTGAAGCAGGCTTTATTTTTGGTTTCGATGGGTTTGGCATTTTACAAGTAGAAAATGGCATGGGACCTGAATATGCTAACGGGCATTATACGCGCTGGACGGATTTCCTCTTTCAGGCGATGTTTGCGGCTACTGCAGCGACTATTGTTTCGGGTGCTGTAGCAGAACGTATCAAAATTTCAGGCTATTTTCTCTTCACCATTTTCTTTGTGGGGTTTGTATATCCGATAATTGGTAGCTGGAAATGGGGAACAGGCTTCTTGGATGCCTACGGTTTCTACGATTTCGCTGGCTCCACCTTAGTTCACTCTGTAGGGGGGTGGGGAGCACTCGCCGGGATTATCATTTTAGGACCCCGTTTGGGTAAATATGTAGATGGGAAAGTGAAAGATTTCCCGGGTTCTAGTGTGCCATTAGCGGTAATCGGTGTTTTCTTGCTTTGGCTTGGCTGGTTTGGTTTCAATGGAGGTTCAGTGCTCTCGGCAGATCCTGCTACGGTTTCGTTGGTATTAGTAACTACTTCGATGGCAGCGGCAGCTGGTGCTGTAGGCGGGGCTATTGCAGGATTTATTGCTTTCAAGCGCCTCGATTTAGGGATGGCACTGAATGGGATTTTAGCAGGTTTAGTGGGAATTACTGCCGGAGCAGACCAAATGACCTTTATTGATGCCATCATCATTGGTTTACTTTGTGGCGGTTTGGTGGTAGCTTCTGCCGTATTGCTAGATCGTTTAAGGCTAGACGATTGCGTAGGAGCTGTCTCAGTTCATCTTACCTGTGGTATTTTCGGAACCTTAGCCGTTGGAATATTTGGTGCTATGGCTAGCTGGGAGCAATTCGTAATTCAGTTAGTGAGTGTAGGTATTTGTGGCGTAGCTGCGTTTGGTTCTGCACTCATTATTTTCTTTGCCATTGATAAAACCATTGGGTTACGTGTAACGCCCGAGCATGAAAAAACAGGGCTGGATAGCCACGAACATGGTATTAGAGGATATACCATTGTGTTCGACGAGTAAGTTCTTTTTTTCTAATAGTAATGTGAACAGATAAGTGCGCTATACTCTGCGGAGTACAGCGTACTTTCTGTTTTAAGGTATTTGTTACAAAGTATCAATCTTTCAAAGAATCAGTTCAGCAGTCTATTTCCGCTTAGGAACCTCTTCAATCACTGTAAACTGTGAATTGCCAATTTTAAATACAGGCTTTACCTTACCGGTTACGGTAACCTTATCGCCGCGGGAAGGCAAATCGCCTTTGGCAATTACGTGAATTTCCCCGGTGTTATCGGCGAGCTTATAATAACGTAACACGGCAAGATCGGTAACATTACCAACCGTGCCACGCACGGTTATTTCTTTATCAGTAAACTGTTGAGGGTTATCTACAATTTTTTGGATGTCGGTAGCTAGTAACCCTTCGCACTGCGTAAAGCAGAAAAGTATAAAAGCAAGAAGTAAAAATATGCCTGTTTTTTTCATAGAGAGAAAAGGTTTAAGTGAAGGAAAAAAATTTGCCAAAGTGCGATTACGTACTTTGGCAAATAATATGAGAAAAATATATCGATTACGCTAAAGCCGCTTTCACTTTTTCCGCAGCATCTTTCAAGAGAATAGCCCCTTGAACTTTCAAGCCCGATTCTTCGATGATTTTAGCAGCTTCCTCAGCGTTCGTGCCTTGTAAACGCACGATTATGGGTACACGGATATCACCAATCTTCTTATAGGCTTCTACTACGCCGTTTGCTACGCGATCGCAGCGAACAATTCCACCAAATATATTGATAAGAATTGCCTTTACATTCGGATCTTTTAAAATGATGCGGAAACCTGCTTCTACAGTTTCGGCATTGGCTTTTCCTACATCGAGGAAGTTAGCCGGCTCACCACCTGATAGTTTAATCATATCCATAGTAGCCATTGCTAAACCAGCACCGTTTACCATACAACCTACGTTGCCATCTAGCTTTACGTAGCTACCTAGTTTTGCCTCACTTGCTTCTACTTCTAGCGGGTCTTCTTCGGCAATATCGCGCATTTGAGCCAAATCAGGATGGCGGAACAAGGCATTGTCGTCAAGGTTTACCTTCGCATCTACAGCAATAATTTTATCGTCCGAGGTTTTCAACACCGGGTTAATCTCGAACATATCCGAATCAGTTTCTTCGTATGCTTTGTAGAGCGCCATTACAAACTTCACCATTTGTTTAAATGCCTGGCCGCTCAAACCTAAGTTAAAAGCTACACGGCGAGCCTGAAACCCTTGCAATCCTACACTGGGGTCTACTTCTTCTTTAAAGATAAGATGGGGCGTTTTTTCAGCTACTTCTTCGATATCCATCCCCCCTTCGGTAGAGTACATAATCATATTTCTGCCGGTAGAGCGGTTAAGTAACACGCTCATATAAAATTCAGAAGTTTCTGAGGGGCCTGGGTAATACACATCTTCAGCTACTAAAATTTTGTGCACTTTTTTCCCTTCAGGGCCGGTTTGAGGAGTAACCAATTGCATCCCGATAATCTTGCCGGCTAACTCGCGTACATCTTCGAGCGATTTGGCTAATTTTACACCTCCGCCTTTACCGCGGCCACCTGCGTGGATTTGCGCCTTGATAACCCACCAGTTGGTTCCGGTGTGTTCATTGAGGCGTCTGGCGGCTTCTACGGCTTCTTCTGGGGAGTAGGCTACAATACCTTCCTGAATGGCGACACCATATTTTTTAAGGGTTTCTTTCGCCTGATGTTCGTGTATATTCATAATGAAAAGGTGAGAAAAACGTAAATGATTTTATTTAAAAACCTGTTCAATTTGTTGTATTCTCAAATATATAAAAGGATGCTGACAACCGATGCGTTTTTCCTGTTTACTACATAGTTGTTAGTTTTGGATAAACCGATTGTTCTACCAAACTCTGTAAAAATTGGCAAAAAAAGGATATTGGAAAGCACTGGGCGATGCCGTTGCTACCTCTTTGAAAGGGGCAAGCATTACGATTCGGCACCTGAAAAAAGCAGTGAGAAATACAAAACGAGGTGCAGAAGGTCCTCAACAGTCTGGCTACTTCAACCATCAAGAAGGGATTTTTACACTAAAATACCCTAGGGAAGTATTGCCAACGCCGGAGAATGGACGGTACAAATTGCATAATGAAATCGACGACTGCATTGTCTGTGATAAGTGCGCCAAAATTTGCCCAGTTGATTGCATCGATATTGAAGTAGTGAAAGCTACCGAAACAATTGGGTACACCTCAGATGGTACTGCCAAACGTTTGCATGCCGCCAAATTTGACATCGATATGGCAAAATGCTGTTTTTGTGGCTTATGTACCACTGTATGCCCTACTGAATGCCTCACCATGACTCCCGACTACGATTTTAGTTCCTTTGAATTGAATGAGATGAACTTCGCTTTTTCTGAAATGACTGCCGAAGAAGTCGCCGAAAAAAAGCAGGCTTACGAAGCACAACAAGCGGCAAAACTGAAAGCCGAAGCAGAAAAATTAGCAGAGAAACCATCGGCAAAGGCGCGTCCTGCTGTAAAACGGCCGGCAGTGCACAAACCTGCTGAGCCTCAAACAGAGGATACTTCCAAAGAAGAAGCACAATCGACAAAACCTCAACGAGTTCGCCCGGCAATCAAACGCCCTGTAGTTAAAAAGACAGATGAACCGAATGAGTCAGAAAAACCTGTTGAAAATACCGAAGCACCTAAGCCTGCTTTTCGCCCAAGGGTGCGCCCTAAAATTAAACGCCCTACACCTCCTTCTGATAATACTTCTGATCAATGATAGATTTTACTTTGATAGCCTTTGTATTGTTTGGGTGTTTAGGAATAGGAGGGGCTATGTGGCTTCTCCTTGCCCGCAATATTTTATATGCTGCCTTAGGTTTTTTAATGACCTTGGTGAGCATCGCCGCTTTTTTTGCATTGCTAGGGGCTGATTTTCTTGCAGTAGCACAAGTGGTGGTGTATGTAGGGGGGGTGCTCGTGCTATTAATTTTCGGAATTATGTTCACTCATCGAAAAGGCACGGAAGGGTTACTTGTCGGGCACCATAATCGATTAAGTAGTACCTTCATCGCCCTTTTAGTGGCAACAGGATTCGGGTATTTAATTCATCGGCATTACCAAGACGAAGAAATTGAGATAGTGGCAACCACTAAACCTACTACAGAGCACCTTGGCAAATTATTTCTCACCGAGTATGCCTATGCTTTTGAGCTAGCAGGTGTTTTACTACTCGTTGCCTTAGTGGCAGCAGCCTTTCTGGTAGCCCACCAAAGCGATCAATCGGAAGCAGACTGAACAATGTAAATTCTGTCGTTCGGTTGACACCTCCACTCTATGCTTTTCTTGTAAATTCGCCTCCAAAACGAAAAAGTTCGATTCTATTGGAAAACAATTCTTTTCATGCTGCGTCATCTTTCCGAAATCCTCCCGTCGTAAAAGTCATCATTCCTGCCTTAAACGAGGAAAAGTCAATCGGAAAAGTAATTGCAGACATCCCTAAATCGCTCGTTACCGAAATTATCGTAGTGGATAATGGCTCTACCGACCGAACTTTAGAAGAAATTCGACGCCAAGGAGCCACCGCCCTGGAAGAACCCCGAAAAGGGTACGGTTATGCTTGTTTAAAGGGGATGGAACACGTAGCAAATAGCGCAGAAAAAGCTGATATAATTGTGTTTATAGATGGTGATTACTCTGACTACCCCGAGGATATGCCCCATGTTGTAGCGCCTATTTTTGAAGGAAACGCCGATTTAGTGATTGGCTCTAGGGCATTGGGTAACCGTGAGAAATTTTCGATGACCTTCCCCCAAATCTTTGGGAATTGGTTAGCTACTACTTTACTCCGATGGCTCTATGGTGTACACTTTACCGATTTAGGGCCGTTTCGGGCGATACGCTACGAAGCACTCATGCTATTAGAAATGCGCGATAAAACCTACGGTTGGACGGTGGAAATGCAGCTCAAAGCAGCCAAAAAAGGATTAAAGTGTACAGAAGTTCCTGTAAATTATAGGCAGCGAATTGGTGTTTCGAAAGTATCGGGAACAGTGAAAGGCACTGTAATGGCAGGGTATAAAATCTTATGGACTATTTTTAAATATCTAATCTGAAAAAGAAAATGGTCTATTTTGTTGTTTTCGTTTATTTGAGTGCATTAGCGATTGTATTTTTATTCAGCGTAGGGCAAATGCACCTCGTTTGGCATTTCCTGAAAGCCCAAAAGCAACAAAAAATGCGGGAATCTGCTCAGGAAAGAGAGTTGCAACACTATCCTTATGTTACTATTCAGCTTCCCTTGTACAACGAAAAATATGTAGTTCAGCGGCTTATTAAAGCCGTAGCTGCGATAGACTATCCTCCCGAAAAACTGCAAATTCAAGTACTCGACGACTCTACCGACGAAACCCCAGAGCTAGCCGCTGAAACCATTGCCCAAATTCGGCAACGGCAGCCAACGCTGTCTATCGAGTTGGTTCGGCGCCCTGAGCGTGTAGGCTACAAAGCAGGAGCCTTAGCCTATGGCTTGGCGCAGGCAAGCGGTGAGTATATCGCTATTTTTGATGCTGATTTTTTACCCAATCCCGATTTTTTGCACAAAACCTTACCCCATTTTACCTCAGAAAATATCGGGATGGTACAAACCCGATGGGGGCACCTGAACAGAGGCTATTCATGGCTAACCCAAGCCCAAGCTTTTGGGTTAGATGCTCACTTTACCATCGAACAAACGGGGCGTTCGCATGCCGGGAGCTTCATCAATTTTAACGGAACTGCGGGGGTATGGCGGAAAACGTGTATCGAATCGGCAGGAGGCTGGCAACCCGATACCTTAACCGAAGACCTCGATTTGAGCTATCGGGCACAGCTCAAAGGGTGGAAATTTGTGTACCTACAACAAGTAGAATCGCCAGCCGAATTACCCATCACCATGCCTGCCTTTAAGTCGCAGCAGTTCCGATGGAACAAAGGGGCTGCCGAAACAGCCCGCAAGCATTTAATCCAAGTACTCAAGCACCCTCAAAAATGGGTGCATACGCTCCATGCTTGTTTCCACTTACTCAATAGTAGTGTGTTTTTATTTTTATTGATAGCAGCGCTGGCAAGTGTGCCGCTACTTTGGGTTAAAGCTCGACACCCCGAACTAACTTTGTGGTTTCACCTTGGAGGTGTGTTTGTAGTAGGTTTTTTAGGAATGATGTTTTTTTATTGGACTTCAACACAAACGCTCCGAACCCACACGCATATAGCCTCGTTTTTAAAGGGATTTCTATTATTTTTAACAGTGTACATGGGCTTGGCATTGCACAATGCTATTGCCGTAGCAGAAGGGTGGATAGGTATTAAAACGCCCTTTATTCGTACGCCAAAGTTTAACGTAATCCGTAAGTCAGATGGGTGGCGCCAAAACGTGTATTTAAAGCGCAAGGTAAGCTGGGCTACCTTACTCGAAGGGCTGCTCTCTGTTTACTTCATCGTAGGGGTTGGCATAGCCTTTTGGATAGGCGATGTGGGGTTACTTCCGTTTCATACGATGCTCGCTCTAGGGTTTGGAAGTGTGTTTTATCTTTCGTTGAACTTCCAGGCAGGAAAATATAAGCATGGATAAGCAGGAAAATTTCGCTACTTAGTTTGGTGGCGTGCTGCCCTCTTAAACAAAAAAAACACCCCATGGCAAACATGAGGTGCTATCATAATGGCTAACCAAGTACTTGGTTATTGTTCGTTGGTTTTATCAAAATGTACATCCAACTGAGGGAATGGAATGGTAACTCCTGCAGCATCGAGGGCTTCTTTGCCTTGTTCGTACACATCAAAATACACATCCCAGTATACGGCAGGATCGCAAAACGGACGCACTGCCAAATTCACCGAACTATCGGCAAGTTCGAGAACCCCTACAAAAGGAGCAGGGTCTTTCATTACTTTGGGGTGGCTCGTCATCACGTTCATGAGCGCATTGCGAGCCGCTTTAATATCTGAACCATATGAAATGCCAAATACCAAATCGACCCGGATTTTACCCGCAGTGGTAAAGTTGGTGATGTCGCCGTTAGAAATCGCTCCATTCGGAATAATCGTAGTTTTGCTATCCAGTGTAGTGATGATGGTAACAAACATCTGAATTTCTTTCACATGCCCTAAATGGCCTTGTGCTTGGATAAGGTCGCCCACTTTGTAAGGGCGAAACAGCAAAATAAGGACACCGCCTGCAAAATTGGCGAGTGTTCCTTGGAGTGCTAAACCGATGGCAAGCCCTGCCGCACCTACAATCGCCACGAACGAGGTGGTTTGAATCCCTACCATGCTCGCTACGCTGATCAGCAACATGATTTTCAGCGTAATGCTGAGTAAGCTTTTCAAAAACGATTGAAGGGAAACATCAATTTGGCGGCGTGTAAGTACTTTTCCAAGCCCTTTTGTGATAATGCCAATAATCCACATGCCTATAACGAGAACTACAATGGCTAGGGCTAAACGCGGCAGGTAACCCATGATTAAGGGAATCCCCTCTTGAATGTAATTGTCTAAGTTTTCCATAATAAATGTGGTAAAGATTTAAGAACGATTTTTCCATTTGAATTTAGAATAATAATCGCCAAAATACCACAAAATAGTAGGGCAAATTTAGGGTGATGCCGAAAAAAAAATGAGCACTAATGGCTTAACGTTGGGGATTTGCATACGGAATAGGCGTGGCATGCGGATCGCTCAGCGGTTTACCCAGCAAATCTTCCAATTGCTTTTCAAGTTCGGGCGTAATGATGTGCTCAATCGCCTCGGCATCGTCGTGCACATGGTCGGCAGGGAGTTGCATGTACTTGGTTAGGTAAATTTCCCATAGCCTATGCACACGGGTAACGCGTTGCCCTTCGCGCACTCCGTTAGGGGTAAGGAGTACTTTCTCTTGGTTGCGTTCCAAAAATCCTTGTTGCGTTAAAGTGCGTATCCCTTTTTTTAGTTCGCGGAGCGGAATGTGTCGGTGTTCTTGCATTTGATCTATCGAGTAGGGGAGTCCCCATTTTTTGTCTTTTTCTCCGAGGTGGTACAAACACTTCAAGATATTTTCGTGCAGCATTTTTTTTCGATTTCGCCGCCGTTGAGCTAATTCGGCTATCACGCCTTTGCGTTTCCCGAACAATACCGAACCCATCGCAAAAAGGGTAAGGAACATGACAATCCAAGGTCCGGTGGGCATGTGGGGGAGCGCATACGAAACATATGCACCTGAAACCCCCGAGATAGCGGCGAAAATTGCCGCTAAGAGCATCATAGGAAGAAGTTGCTCAGACCAATACCGGGCCGAAGCTGCAGGGGTAATCAACAACGCTGCCATCAGCACGACGCCTACCGCTTGGATACCAATGGCAATAGCTAATACCGTGAGGAACGAGAGCAACAATTCGAGCCGTTTCACAGGAAACCCTCGAACACTGGCAAAATCGCGATCAAAAATCACCAACCGAAATGGATGATACAACAGAACGATGATGAAAAGTAATACACCGCTGAAAAGGGCGAATGTGCGCACATCTTCTTGCACCATAGCAGCAGCGTTACCAAACAAGAAGTTGTTTAAACCCGACTGGGCAGCACTCCCGGTACGTTGAATGATGGTAAGCAGAAATACCCCAAATCCATAAAATACAGAGAGCACTAAACTCAAGGCAGTGTCGGGTTTCAGTTTGGTATGGTTGGTGATAAAATCGATACAAAGCAAGCCGACCCAACCGCTTACCGTAGCGCCTAGGAGCAACCAAATAGGATTTTTAACTTGTGTGAACATAAACGCCAGGCATACTCCGGGCAGAATTGCATGGGCAATGGCGTCGCCTACAAGGGCTCGTTTGCGCAAAAATGTGAAGCAACCGGTAACCGATGCACTGACACTCATGAGCAATACTGCCATCACTACCCAGCGTACGTTGGGGTCTTGTAAAAGAAAGAAATTTTGGAAGTGCTCGCTCATAAAATGATGTTTCGTGTGTAGATAGAGAAAACGCTACGACGACAACCTTTGTTGAAATTGTTGCCAAGCACTTTCGGCTAGTTTTGCCGTCAGCATTTCGAGGTAATACGAACCTGCGGCAGGGTCGGCAACTTTGTCTAAGTGCCCTTCTTCTTTCAGAATGCTCGATACGTTTCGCGCAATGCGCAAAGCAAAGCGGTTGTTAGGCTCGGTATAGAGCGTGTGAGGTAACACGGTTAGCACATCGGCATTGCCTACGATTGCCGACATCGCCTGAGTTGTATTGCTGAGCATGTATTGGTAGGCATCTTCTTCGTGCTTATCGAGGGTTGTAAAGGCATGGATTCGGAAGGCATACGGTGGGATTTCCACTGCGAAAAGCCTTGCCATTTGGCTTAATAGGATGCGCAAGGCACGAAGTCCGGCAATTTCAGGGAAATACGCCGAAGAAACGGAAAGGTGCACATATAAATTTTGAAATACTTGCGTAGGAGTGATTGCATGCGTTTCGAGCGAGTCAATATGTTGTGCTGTCTGCCACAAAAGGTTGGCAATACGTGTCGAAATGGTGGGCGCGTCGGGGGCGGCAATTCCCAATACTTTGAAATGAGGAGCCGCTTCCGCCATCCGAATGGTTTCGGCGAGTTCGTGGGGTTGTCCACCGGCAAACCAGCCCCCTTCTATCGTAGCGAGTTCGTATTGCTTTGATTGCGCAAAAGCAAAATATGCTTTGCAATTTGCCAATAAGTTCGCTTCACTTTGAAAATACACTCCACAATACGGAAGCAACACATCGTTAAGGAGAGCCTCGAAGTTTACTTCAGTTTCGCCAAGTTTGAATTGCACTGCATCAGCTCCATTTTGCAAAGCCTCTAGGGCATGGGCATTGGAAGTTTTTGAGATGTCGACCGTTAGGGTAGGGCAGTTTTGCCAATATCTTGTTTGTAGGTGTGCCTTTTCAGGATTATAAAAAGCGTTTTCAAACGACTGCACCCATCGGATTTTTTCCATGTCTTCAGGCATGTACAACGCTTCCATTGAAAAGCCGTCTGGGGTTTCCCACACCATTTTCTCGTGGTAGTCAGCGCCTTTTAAATCTTGGGTAACTTTTGCAAGCCAATCGGCTTTGGTGATAGGTGCAAAGTCGTCGAAAAGGGATGTTGAATCGCTCATTGTTCGCGTAGTTTATATCAGTTTTTATGATTTCTAATCAGTTCTTCGGCTACTTGGGGCATCATTTCGGTAGCTTTTCCTTCGTAAAAATACAAGTTCTTGGCAGGAGTTACATAGGGGATTTGCCGATCTACCAAAAAGGTAGGGGTATTCGGGCGTTTGAAATCGAGCAAGCCAGCCGCCGGATACACCACTAGCGAAGTGCCGACTACCATAAAAATATCTGCCTTTTCTACTTCGGCGATGGCGGGTTCAATCATAGGCACTGGCTCGCCAAACCACACCACATGCGGGCGAAGTTGCGAACCTTTGGGGCACAAATCGCCTAGCAGAATGTCGGGGTTTATCGGGTCAACCTCATACACGGTTTCATTATCGGCAATGCCGCGTACTTTGAGCAACTCACCGTGTAGGTGCATCACGTTGGAAGAACCCCCACGTTCGTGCAAATTATCTACGTTTTGGGTGATAATCGTTACATCAAAATGTTCTTCGAGCTCTGCTAAAATTTCGTGGGCACGGTTCGGTTGTACTTCGAGCAAATTGCGCCTGCGCTGGTTGTAAAATTCGAGAACTAACTCAGGGTTTTTTGCCCATCCTTCGGGCGTGGCAACTTCCATTACATCGTGCCCTTCCCAAAGACCGTTACTATCGCGAAAGGTTTTCAGCCCGCTCTCTGCACTGATACCTGCTCCGGTTAAAACTACCAATTTTTTCATATCAATGTTTTTAACAGAAAGGTACGCAATCTTTCCAAAAAATTGGAGAAGAAGAGGCAAGAGCGACTCTCAGATTTCTAAACAAAAATGTGTGTTTCAGGCTTCGTAAAAGAAAAACGATTGGCAACAGCAAACGCCGTTTGTAAAACAATTGCCTTGAAACTCAGGATTAGCCACTATGACTGTAAAAGAAAAAATTAAGGGAATTCTTGCCGCGCTTTCGCAAGGAGTGTACGAAAAAGAAGAAGCCATCCAACTAGCGTTACTCTCGGCAATTGCCGGCGAAAGTATCTTTTTGTTAGGTCCTCCCGGAGTTGCCAAAAGCTTGATTGCCCGTCGTTTAAAGTTTGCTTTTAAAGATGGGAAATCATTTGAATATTTGATGAATAAATTCAGTACGCCCGACGAAATCTTTGGGCCGGTTTCCATCAAAAAACTACGCGATGAAGACAAATACGAACGGCTCACAGAAAAATACCTACCCGGCGCAAACGTGGTTTTTCTCGATGAAATCTGGAAGGCAGGGCCCTCAATCCAGAATGCCCTACTCACCATTTTAAATGAAAAAATTTACCGCAATGGCGAGCAAGAAGTCAAAGTCGATATCAAGTCAATAATTTCGGCATCAAACGAACTGCCCCCCAACGGCGAAAACTTAGACGCCCTTTGGGATCGGTTTCTGCTTCGGTATGTTATCAACGAAATCCGAGAGAAAGGCAATTTTATCAGCTTGCTTACCAACACAGGCGATGTGTACGAAGATCCAGTTGCCGAAAACCTGAAAATTACCAACAAAGAACTCGAGGCATGGGAAGCTCAAATTAAGCAAGTAGAGTTGCCCGTAGAGGTCATTAATACCATTCAAATGATGCGCTTTCGCATGGAAGAGTACGAGCAAAAAAGCGGAGTACCCTTTGCCGTGTTCGACCGACGGTGGAAAAAAATTGCCAACCTGATGCGCACCACTGCCTTCCTCAATGGGCGCGCGTCAGTCGACCTGATGGACTGTTTCCTGATGATCCATGCCTTGTGGAGTGCACCATCGCAAGTTGATATGCTTAAAGAAACACTCGCCGAAACCATTCGGAAACATGGTTACTCAATTGCACTTAACCTTAGCGGACTCCGCAAAGAAGTCGCCGGTTTAGAAGAAGAAGTCAAACGGGAAATTAACGTAACGCACACCGTAAGCGCTGAAGAGCTTTACTTGGTTGACCATGTATACTACGAAGTGTTGCATGCCTCGCGCCTGTTCGATGGGCAGTTTGTGAAAGCTGCTGAGTTTGAGCGCCTCACCCTCGACGATTACCAAACCATCGGTTTGTACGATGGAGAGAAAAAGCTTACCTACAAAATCAAAGCAAAAAAGGCTGATATCGAAAATCAAATAGAGATTTACCACAATTCCAAAGCGCACACGTTCAGTATGAAAACGGTGAAAACCGAACGAGAGGAGTTTATCCGCCGTGCCCCGCACCCCGTAGTTCGCAAGTATTGGGATCAACAAACCGAGCAACTCATGGCATATATTGCCGAAATTCGAGAGAAGTTTACCACCGAAGCACCCGAACCGTTGCAGCACTTGCGAAGCAACCTTTTTGTGCATCCTTCGAAAAGCGAGTTGGTAGAAGCCAACCTCAACGATGCTCTCAACGAAGTAAGTTCCCTCGCCTTGCGCATTGAAAAAATACAGCACACCTACCGGCAGGGGGAATGAAAAACGTGATTTCGGTTCGGTGGATGGCTATAAAGCGGAGAGCTCTTCAAAAATGTTCTCTAACTCGGATAATAACTGTACTTGGACAGCATGGAGTTGTTCCGGCGTTAGTTGAATAGCTTGGGAGTGATTCCCATGATGATGGTGGGCATGGCTATGCGTATGCTCACTTTCTTCGGTATGAGGCACTTCGATTAAGTTACTTTGCCACTCGTTCCACTCCTGTGTTAGGGCTATCAGCTTTTCTTGCGAAATAGAATCTAACGGTGCATTTTGTAGGCTATCCAATCTATGTTTCACTAGTTTTTCCAACTGCAAAATGTCTTCGTGAACTTCAATAGCAAGTTTCAAATGTGGCTCTTTAGTTCTTTCACAAGCGAATAGTAATGCCACAAAGCATAACAGATTAAAATTCTTTTTGAACATACGTAGCATTTTGAATGATAAAGTTGAGATGGTCGATGTCATCTTTATTAAGACGTAAAGTCCCTGTAACCCTAATAAAGTCATCCGGTTTGAAGTGGTCTTTTAACGGTTTTTCAAAAACTACCTCTGCTACAGAACTCGGCCCGGCACCCCCACAAAAAAAGCACTGGCTATAGGGGTATTTTGAAAGGATAATTAATGTATCGGTATCGTATTCAAATGGCATTACATACCCTTCTAGCGTAATTTTGTTTCCTTCTAGTGCTTTAATTCCAGCTCCAAACATAGGGGCATATAGGTAGGCATCGGCTTCTTCAAAATATTTTGGAATGAACTTTACCTTTTCGAAAGGATCCCAACCATCAGGAACTTGTGCCTTTACCATAAAGGGGACAAACACCATGAATGAGAGCGCTATAAGCCGTAGTATGTTGCTTTGCATATGCTTAGAATTTATCAAAGTAAAACCATTAAACTACCTTCCCACAAGTGTTACTGTGCCGCACCCACCACCAATTAAAAAAATGGGCAGCTACAATGCTTACGCTCCCTGCTATCGTCCATATGGTTTCATACAGATGGAATTGAAACTTTAGCATTAAGAAGATAAACCCAACGGAGGCTACCACAGAAGGGAACAGCCTACGATGATGATAGCGGTAAGCGGGATAGAATGATAGAATCGCCAATACGATTGAGATGCTTATGATACCATACTCAACCCAAGCGTTCATGAAGATTTGCAAACTAGCAAACGATGAGATAGATAAAATCACCGGCAAAACAGTACAATGAAGAGCGCAAAGAATCGCCATACCTATGCCGTATAAGTCGTTTTTAAACGAATGCTGAATTTTATTCATTTTATAATTGATTACCCAAGTTGTTGAATTTGATTGAGCAAATCACCTTGAATAGCAACTACGCTCGATTTTGGGATGGCATTGCCGCCTTCTGGCCAATGACTTGTGAGCTGTTCCAAAGATGGAGAACGTTCTCCGGGGTGTTGCACACTAAGAAAGAGCGTATCCCCATCGGGTGAAAACCAAGGTCCGGTGAGTTCGGCATCGGTAGGAGCACTGCCTATTTGGGTGACCTCACCCGCCTGTTTCCCTTGCCGCATTACCACAAAAAGACCATTATTTTTGAACGATTCGTAAGGGGGTTTGTGCATTTTACTACCTGATATATCTGAAGTGAACCAAAGATTTCCTGCACGATCAAATACCATATTATCCGGAGAGGCAAATCCGGTTTCTTCTCCGCCGGCTAAGTATGTAGAGGCAGTAAAGGCTAGGGAATCATGCTTACCATCTTCCTCTTGGAGTTTCAGAATGCTGCCAAAGTAATTACCCTTAGGAGTGTTATTGGTTAAAGCTACAAGTACACTACCATCTACCGGGTCGATTTCAATATCTTCGGGGCGATCGAGTGGAGTAGCACCTACGATTTTTGCGGCTTCTCTCAAGTACACTAGCACCTGTGTTTGTGTTTTAAATTTTTTAGCAAGTAAGGGTTGCTGATTGATATCTATGGGCAACCATGCTCCTTTTTCGAGGTTTGCAACATATAAAGTGCCCTCTTTTAAAGAATGGGGTTTACTCGATACAAACTTGTATAAATGTTCATCGTTGCTATCATCGCCTGTATATACTACCAATCGTCCATCGGCAAGTTCTTTCACCGTAGCACACTCGTGGGCGCAGCGGCCTAGTGCTACATGCTTTTGTGCATCGCCGGTGAGGGGGTTGACCTCCACAATCCAACCGTAGTGTTCCGGAGGGTTTTTGTAGTAATGTTCCCAACCTTGTATCGAGGCGGTTATTTGGCGGTTATCCGAAGGGCGATCGCCATAAAAAGCATGGTAGTTTTCTTCGCAGGTAAGGATAGTTCCCCAGGGAGTAATGCCACCCGCACAATTTCCGAGCGTTCCCATAGCTTGTGAGCTTCCCTCAATCATTTGATGCCAGTTGAAAGGGATTTTTGTTAGCCCAGTCAACCTGCGATTATGAGGCGAATCATACACGAGTTCCCATAAATTGTTTTCATTTTTTCGGATATGCAAAAGGCTCCCACCAACATTGTACATCTCCTTTTCAACATCTGCTTTATTTTTTTCGGTAGCCGATTTTCCATGGATAAATAAACTGCTAACATATTCGTGGTTACACCATAAAATCCCTTCAGTAGCGGAATTTTCGAGTGGAATAAAACACAGAAAATCGTTGTTGTACCCAAAAGAATCGCGAGGTGTGATGGCGTCACCCCACTTCGCAATAACATGGTGAGATAGCCCCTCGGCAAGAATGAGTGAGTCTTCGCTACTAGGAGCTATTCCCTTTAGCTGCCAAGAAGTTTTGTGGCTTGTAGCAGTAGCTCCAAACGCATTTACATAATATGGCAGTAAAGCCGTAGTAACAGTGCCTTTGCCTAAAATCGACAAAAAAGTGCGGCGGGGTAAGGTGGTTTTCATAATGCAATATGTTTAATAAGGAACAGCTTCAATTTTTGGGTATGCTTTCAATATCGCTTTTTGGGGACAAAGCATTGCGTTATGCTTGCTTTTGTAGGATTTTTCTGCATGTGTAAGGACATTCATGCGATTTTTTTTGATTAGCATGTTAGGGATAAATACTGATACCCGACGTAGTATCGGGGAAAACTTATGAAGTTAAATGCGACACTGTCGCAAGTAAGCAAAATAAAACATTTTTTGCAATACTGTTGCAACTCTTAAAAATCATTAGGCTGTACCCTGATTTTTGATAAATTGAGTAAATTAAATCACATAAAACACACATTATTATGCCTATACAACGCCCATTTAATTTCCACGCTTGGATTGAAGAACATCGCCATTTGCTAAAGCCACCAGTGGGAAACCAGCAGGTGTACAAAGGTAACGACGACTACATCGTTATGGTCGTAGGAGGTCCCAACGCCCGCAAAGATTACCACTACAACGAAGGCGAAGAGTTCTTTTACCAATTAGAAGGGAACATGACACTGAAAATTATCGAAGATGGCAAGCCGGTAGATTTGCCCATCCGACAAGGTGAAATCTTTTTGTTACCCCCCAAAGTACCCCACTCGCCCCAACGCGAAGCCAACTCGGTAGGGCTTGTCATTGAACGCTACCGCCGCAACGGAGAGCAAGATGGGTTTCAATGGTATTGCGAAAATTGCAACCATCTCCTCTTCGAAAAATACTTCGAACTTACCGACATTGTGAAGCAACTACCCGAAGTTATGAAAGAGTTTTACGAGTCTGAAGCGCTGCGTACTTGCGAGCAATGCGGCACCGTAATGGAAAAACCCTAAGCAAGCCAAGCTTGCAACGTATCGAACCCAAAGTCTGGGAGTTGTTCCCATTGGGCAATGGGGAGTCGGCGGCTAAGCTTTAAAAAATCTTTTTGAAACAGATGCTGCTCGCGTTGCGCAGCCGACAACGCTCCCCAAAGCTGGTAATTTGTGGGCTCAAAATGATATTCCCATGGTGTATCATGCACGCAAATCCAGGTTTGTAGGGCGTCCCATGTAGAGGTTTGTGAAGCGACCCGTTCTCGAAAACGTTCCAACGGTTGCCCTTCCAGGTGAAGCGTGCAACTGAAATCGTGCCCCCACCAAAACATAGTTCGGTAGGCAAACACATCTTCTTTGGTAAAAAAACGAGGGGCATCTGCAATTAAATAAGGCAATCCGAGGTAATTTTCCCCACGCGAAACTTTTCCGCTGGGGGGTATGGCAAACACACCGTCAGTCAGCCAATGGTAAAGGTGCGGTGCCTGCAACCAACGCGGATACGCATGAGTTAAAAATGTATATAACTCTTGTATGAGTTGGTGTTTGGTACGCAAGAGCGAATCATTTTGCAAAAAAGCGAGAGCATCGGGAGAAATTTTCATAGATTCCGCAAGGTTGGCAAAAATTTCGTTACTTTTTGTTTTTGAAAGAATCTACACAAACAGGTTTTTTGTTAACTTCAACAAAACCGTTTGGAAAGAATGCCAGCAGATGCAGTGAGAAATCTACGGTGAAGAACCTTGGTGTATTGGCACCCCTGCAGCCTATGCAGCGTTCAGTCTTCCAATTGAATTGTTACTTTAACCATATCCGCTAAAGTGCTATAGGGTGATACGTTCTCTATAAACATCCTTTGGTACACAACGCTAAAAGTTTAACCTAATGCCGAATTAATATGCAAAAGCTCAATCTTCAACAGTCATTATCGCAGAAGCTTTCGCCTCAACAGATTCAGTTTATAAAGCTCTTGCAAATCCCTACGGTAGAACTAGAAGCCCGAATTGAGGAAGAGCTGGAAAGTAACCCGGCACTAGAAGAAGGTAGAGAAGAAAATAATGATGAGTTCGATGAATATGGCAGCAGCGAAGAAGACTACGGAGCTGATGAGTACGATAACGATTCTACTGAAGATATCAATATCGAAGATTATGTAAACCGCGATGATATTTCCGGGTATAAGATGCAGGGTGATGGCCCCTCGCCCGACGAGGAAGATAAAGAAATGCCCATTGCCACCACTTCTTCGCTTACTGAAAACCTTATGGGGCAGTTAGGTTACCTGAACCTTGAAGAAAAACAGCGGATTATTGGCGAGCAGCTCATCGGCAGTATTGATAACGATGGATACATCCGACGCGAGTTAGAAGCTATTGTGAACGATTTGGCATTTGCTCAAAACGTAGAAACGACCCTCGAGGAAGTAGAAGATATTTTGAAACTTGTGCAGCAGTTTGATCCACCGGGCATTGCCGCTCGCGATTTGCAAGAGTGCCTTGCTTTGCAAATAAAGCGGAAAGGTATCGAAAACAACCCCTTGCATAAAATTGCCTATAAACTCGTAATGCTTTGTTTTGAAGAGTTTAAGAAAAAACACTACTCGAAAATCCAGAAAAAACTAGGTATTAACGAGGACGAACTGAAAGATGCCGTCCAAATCATCATAAAACTCAACCCTAAGCCTGGGGGCTTTACATCGAGCTACGCACGTAATCAGTACATTATCCCCGATTTTATCCTTAAAGAAGTAAATGGAAGGTTAGAGGTTCGGCTCAACTCCAAAAATGCTCCTGAGTTGCATGTAAGTAGAAAGTACGCCGACATGCTCGATACCTACGACAAAGCCAAAAAGAAAGATAAAAAGCTGCGGCAGACCGTTACGTTTGTGAAGCAAAAGCTCGATTCGGCAAAATGGTTTATCGATGCCATTAAACAGCGCCAAGAAACCTTGCTGAAAACCATGCGGGCTATCATTGATTACCAATACGACTTTTTTATGACAGGCGATGAGAGCCGACTCCGCCCGATGATTTTGAAAGATATCGCCGAGGCTATACAAATGGATATTTCCACCGTTTCGCGGGTGGCAAATAGTAAATCGGTACAAACTGATTTCGGCATCTTCATGCTTAAGTATTTCTTCTCAGAGAGTATTGCTACCGATACCGGCGAGGAAGTGAGTAGCAAAGAAGTAAAATACATCCTCAAACAAATTATTGATGATGAGGATAAACGCCGCCCTCTATCCGACGATAAGCTCGAAAAACTATTGCGTTTGCGTGGGTACAATATCGCTCGGCGAACCGTAGCCAAATACCGCGAAAATTTAAATATTCCGGTGGCACGTTTACGAAAAGAACTTTAGACCTAAAAAGCCAACGGGCAACTACGAAAAATCGAGGTAAATGCCCACCAATAGCATGTCATCAATTTGTGGCTCGTTGCCTTCTTCCATCCATTGGGTGAGCAACTCGTCAAGCGCCTGGCTTTGTTGTTCCATCGGTTTGGTATGCAACTCATGTAAACAGTGCCGCAGTCGGTTTGCCATAAACTTACGGTTTTCTTTTCCTCCAAATTGGTCTTGGATGCCATCGGTGTATAGGTAGAAGGTGGTAGGCTGGGCAATGCTCAACGTGGTTTGCTGAAACTCTTTTTTGTGGATTCGGTTAAACCGCCCACCAATCGTAATTCGATCGCCTTTTATATGGGTGAGTTCCCCGTTTTGTACCAACGTGCAGGGGTTAATCGCTCCAGAAAATTGAAGGGTTTTTGCCTCCGGGTCTATTGTACAAAGGCCGATATCCATTCCATCGCGGTTTTCGCTGCGATCTTGTTTGAGGGCAAGGTTAATTCCAATCTGTAATTCTTTGAGAATGAGGTGTGTTTCGGTAATGCCGCGGTCGAGTACAATTTGGTTTAACAACGCGTGACCAATCATGCTCATGAAGGCACCGGGTACACCGTGGCCGGTGCAATCGCCTACGGCAACAATTGTTTTTCCTCTTTTTTGCTGCACCCAGTAGAAATCACCACTCACAATATCTTTCGGCTTGTAAAAAATAAAGTGGTCGGTAAAATATTGTGTAAGCCGTTCGTGAAAAGGCAAAATGGCTTCTTGAATGCGTTTTGCATACTGTATACTCGCTGTAATATCCCTGTTTTTGGTTTCTAGCTCATTATTGTATGCCAAAATTTGTTCATTGGCTTGTTTTAAGTTGTCTGCCTGGCTAGCGATTTCCTCTTTTTGCTGTTCCAGCTCCGTGTTTTTAGCAGATATTTCCGCATTGGCGAGTTTCAGGCTTTCGGCTTGGGTGGTAATTTCTTCTTTTTGTTGCTGAATTTCAGCTGTGCGTTCTTTTACCAAGTGCTCTAAGTGGAGGTTTTGCTGCTGCAGCCGATAGGTATTGGCTTTCACAATGCCCCAAACGAGCAACAAGGCTACAACACCATACCCAATGTAAGCACCTAACGTTCTATACCACGGAGGTATAATTTTGAACGAGAAAGAAGCTACGGTACTTTCCTGATTCATTGCGTTTTTAGCCTTTACTTGGAATGTATACGTGCCTTCCCATAGGTTCGTGTATTTGGTGCTACTTTCTGGCGTCCAAGCAGCCCAGGTTTCATCATCGCCAAGCAGCCGATAACTGTATTGGTTGTTAGCTTCGTCGATCATCTGGCTTGTGCCAAAATGAAATACAAGAGGATTTATGCCATAGGGCAACGTAGGAGGTTGGAACGCCGCAGAAGAATGCCCAAAGAATAAGGTATCTTGATCCATGAGTACACGGCGTACTGCGGCACGGAATGGGGTTTGATATAAGGTAGGTGCTGCTTCGGTTTGGTATTGAAATAGCCCTTCTGAACCGGCAACCCATACTACAGAGTCTTCGGCAAATAGCCCAATAAATTCCATTTGTGGAAGCCTCATTAGGTTTAAGGTGTCGCGGTGGAAGGGTACTCCGTTGCGGTTGTTCCATTGCTCTAGGTGGAAACCCACCCCATCGCGAACGGTAACCGCCCACATATAATCGCCGAGCTGTACGGCTTGCCTTACCCCAAGCGACGAAAAATGTTCAGGGAGCGGATAGGGCGAAAATTGATTTTTTTCGGGGTGGTATTGGTAGATGCCTTCGCTGGTAAGAAAGGCAGGTTGCCCGCCAAAATCAGCGAAATACGCCAGGTTTTCATTAGGGTATAAATGGGTGCTATCGTACGAAAAGATGAGTGATTCCGTAGTGGGTTCAATCGGATACTGAATGCGTTTGGTTCCACTAAATTGAGTGCTTACCCACACGTCGCCTTCTTTAGTTTCAAAAATGGCACGTACTTCTCCTTTTAAACTATCGAGTTGGGTTACCTTGCCCCACGTGCCGTTGTTGCGCTCCAAGTAGGCAAGCCCGGTTTCCAATCCTAAATACACTCGGTTAGGGTATTTCTGCGATGGTTCCATTACAAACACATGCCTATCTTCGTGCAGTAACGATACTGCCTTATTGTTTGGGTTTACAGAGAACAGGCCTCCTTGCGCTCCTACGAGCAATTGACCATTTATACTAGCCCAATCCCATACTTGTAGCCCATTTAAAGGTTCGATAGGCACAAAGTTGTCGTTGCTCTGATAGAAACCTCCATTAGCAGCCCCTACGTATAGGGTGTTTTCGTGCCTAAAAACAGAATATACTTTATTGGTGAGCCCTTTGGTTTTACCCCAATTGCGCAACGGGCTGAACGGTTCAGCTTTGGCAATGCCATTGTTGAGGGCGAGCCAAAGACTCTTTTGTTGGTCGTAGTAAGCATATTTTACACGGTTAGAAAAAAGCCCTTCGTTTTCAGTTATCCACGAATGAAGCGAGCCATCGAACCGCAATATCGCCACTCCACCGTATAAGGTAGCAATGGTGAGAAACTGCTCTCCTTCGTGCGCTACTACTGCTGTATGATATACCCCGGTATTCACCAAAAAGGTATCAATAGTGGTAGGGTGCGGGGTAAACTCTCCTTTGGTGGGGTGGTAGTGCCAAAGCCCGGTACGGTAATTTGCCATCAGGATGCGCCCATCTGCTTGGGGAATCATCCCAAATACGGCTTTATCGAGGTAGAACTCGCCACCGGGCGCTAACTGAAGCGAATCATCTTCGAGGCGCATCAATCCTTTACTCAAATCTTTAAGATACAATTGGTTTTCTACCCAAAAGCTTACATGAAACCGCTGAGGTGCTTTCCATACTGTCATTTCGCCATCTTTCCATCGAAAAAGATTGTAGCTGCTTTGGAAAAAGACGCCCTCAGGGGTACTAATCGTTTTCCACACATCGGCAAAGCCGTAGTACTCTTCCGGGATTTCAGGTAGCAGCGATACAAACTGCAATTTCCCTAGCGAATCGGGGGCTAAATACCCGAGGTCGTCTTGAGCACCCACATAAATGCGCCCCTGCGCGTCTTTCGTCATCGAACGGACAATGCTATTTACGGGCAGTAATGTCCAGCGGACGCCGTCGTAGGCAAGCACACCATAATTATTGCCTATATAGATAATCCCGAGGGAGTCTTGTTCTACTGCCCAATTTTGGGTATGAGCTTGGTATGTTTTTGCATCGTAGTAATCTAAAAAAGGGCTGCCTCCTCGTGTTTGCGAAAGTGCAGCTAGTGGGAGCAACCCTAGCCAAAAAAATAATGATAGTGTTCTCATAGAAGCAATGCGTACATTATCTAATTGTGTAGATAAGTTACACAATTGTATAAGCATATACAGGGGCAATAAATGGAATTTTCTACAGCTGTTTTGTACTTTCCTGCGTGTAACACAGTGAACCGCAGCACTTTACTTTGGGGTGTACTACTGCTTTCGTTTTACAGATAAAACAATGCCTATTACAGCGCTCACGAGGAAAGAGCCAATACAAGCTACCCACCAATACACCGCATAAGGGTTGCTTTGCATTTGGTAACCTTGGATGAGTAGGTAATAAAATGAGCCAAAGAATAGAAATAAAAAAATACGAAGTGCTATTTTCATGAGATTATGGTTCAATACGTATAAGAATAAAATCAAAATGGTTGGGTTGCCGCGAGCCGAACGTATCGAGCAGGCGGCTGTACCGTGCGCCCAGCTCTACATCGAGTAGGCGAAAGGCACGGAAATCGAAGGTAAGCTCGGCACCAAACGAACGGTACGTGCTGGACGATGCCGAAATTTCCCCACGAATGTTGGTAAACTCTGTATTATTTGGGAGGCTTCCTGCTTGAATGGCATCGGTGGCTGCCGTGGCGGTATCGTAAAAGAGGTTCATTTTGATACGCTGAATGAACGCCAAAGGACCTAGCGCAACATCGGGATACCAAAGCGGAAAACTGTAGTTGAGTGAAAGCCGATGGATGCGGTCGTGTACTAAACTACTCTCGTACCCTCTCGGATAGAAAAAGTTATCGGGAAACAGATAGGGGTTGGTGAACTGCTCTTGCCGGTATGCGCCGGTTACATAAAAGCTGTGTGTCCGAAACAAACCGGGCCAGTAGAGGGCTGCATTAAGAAGTAAAGAACTGCCTTTGTTGGTTTCGGTGCCTACCGTAGTTTGATAGTTTAGCTGAAACAATTGCCCAAAACGCGGTAAAATCTGGCGAGGTGCCGTAGTGCGAAACCGAGAAAACTCCACACCGAACGAAAGAGCATTGAAACTACCATCGCGGGCTTGCTCTTCAGTATCGAAGCGGAACGAGGTGGGGGCGTGGTCGACAGTTCGGAAATGATAATGCGAGCTAAGAACCAAATCGGCAAAATGGATTCCTTGCATTAGGTTGAACGGAAGGGTGATTCCCAGGGCTAGGTCGTTTTCTTTCCAATTCCGAAGGTAAAAATCGCCAAAAAGGGTGGTATCACCTTGGGAGATGTCTTGTTCTATGAAGAAGCCGGCGCGCTCTCGGTTGCCCAACGTAGAAGCTGTGAGTTCGAGAACAGGGAAAAAGCCTCCATAGCGTACGGTACCATAATAACTTACGTTTTCTTCGTTGGCGTTGTAGTTTGCCCCGCCTACGGCAGAAAAGGTGGTAAACGTATTATCAGACTGCAACTCTATGCGATAATTCGGGTGAAACAAAAAAGGTTGAATGCTGTGAATGTTGAGCAAACCGGTCAGTTTGGAAAATCGCGATTGTTCAAACGTTTGTACCTCCAAATCGTCGAGTTGGTCGCCACCTTCTTGTTCTGCCAAAATATCGGCATGTAAATACGATACGCTGGGGTAGCTTGCCAGCTTTTGCCATGTATTGGGAGCAACGGGGACTTGGTATATGGTTTCACCCATTGCGTTGAATTCGGTAAAAACAAGTTTTTGCCCATTAGGGGAAATATCACCAAAGAAAACGTCGTCTTTGCTTTTGGTAACTTGGAGCAGGGCTTGGTCGCTCAAACGAACTGCATACAAATTTTGTACGGGTGAAAATGCAGCTGAAAAGTACACGATGCCGTCTTTTTCAAACGGCCGCACCATTTGTTCAATTACCCACGGGCTCAGTAATGTAGTATTGCCCGTAGCAACATCAATACGCGCCAAAGCATTGCGGTTATCTTTTTGCACTACCGTAACGATGTGCGTTCCTTCGGCATTCCACCGAGGGAAGGTATAAAAGTATCCTTCAGGGTTTGGGAATGCTTTTAGAACGCTACCGTCGTCGGTGGCTAATATCTTTAGTAAGTAGTCCATCGCTTCGTTAGCTTCTACGGTTACCAAGCGGTTCGCATCGGGAGAAACATCGAGGGCAAAATATCGGGAGGCCTTGGTGAGCTTCGTTTTGAGCTTTTTGCGTAGGTCGTACTTTTTGAGAATTGAGTAGGTAGTGCCTGCCCACCGTTCATGGTAAGAGACCTCTGCCCAAAAAATAGTTTCGTTTTGCACTGCATGAACTCGGTTAAACGCCACATTAAAGCCAGCGTTCCCAATGAATTGTTCCTTTCCGCTGAGGGTAACCTCGTAGAATTGAGGGATTTCGCGCAGGCTACTTTTTAGCACCACCAGGGTAGAGTCGTTTAAAAAGCGAGGGTTCCTATAGCGCGTGAAAACCGGTTTTTCAGGAGTGGGAATCGGTTGGTAGGTTTGGGTAGGCAACCGTTTGAGCTGTGCCTCCCACAAGCTATCCATTTCTTGCATTGCCGCCCGATAGAGCTGCGGCGTTGAAAGCCCTGTACGTTTTTTTAAATTTCGGCTCAAGGGAAAAAACAACCCTTTGTATTTGGCGGCATCTTCTACTACCTCGCGCCAAATGGATTCCCCGTAGTGCCGGCGCGCATAAGCTGTGAGGTAGTAGCCCAAATGGTAGTGGCTAGGCACAAAATCGCGCAGCGATCCGGCGGAAGCCTTCTCATAGTTATAATGGCGGTTTTGGGTGCGTAGCGCTCGGTACTCTCGGTGGAAATCGGGCAGGCGGCCTCTACCTGCTTGGCTTAGGGCAGTTTCCATCGCAATGGCATCGCCTTCGGCAAACCACCTTGGGAATGCCATCCCTCGCATGAAAGCCCAGCCATTTTGCCCAAACAACCAGCTTACAGCTTTGGAAACCCCTTGTTTAGCATTGGTATTTTGCAATACGTGTCGGTACTCGTGCACGGCGAGGAGGTCTGCCCAATTGCCTGAGCCTAAAAAACCAAGTTGGGGGGCATTCATATAAAATTCGGAACGGAACGGCCCGAGTGCTACAAATCCGTTCGGAATGGTATTTTGGTTTTGCAAGTAGATAGTAACTTTTTGTTTGCGGTCGCCAATCGTGTGCGCTGAGCTATCGTAAAGGTAATGTAATAGCGTAGCAGTTCGGTTTGCCTTGTCTTGCAGCGCTGCCGGGAATACAAGCCGTATTTTTTCGGTATTGATCTGCCGCCATTGTAGGCGGTTTGGGTTAAGCCCTAGAGGGTAAAACTGGGCAAAGGCATGCCCAAGGCAGCCGATGAACAATAGTGTAACGAGTAGTTTTTTTTGCATGGTTGAAAAGTACGAACTATGTGGATATTTAATCGAGCGTTGTGGTTTTAGTTCAAGGGAGAGAAGTTACTAACTTCTAAGAATTGAAAATAGCATCTTACCAAAATACAACGATTTCAGGATAAGTCGATAAGCAAAAAGTTGCGTAGGGGCATGGATTCTTTCGGTTTTCCAAAGAATTTTATCCTTCATTTGTAGAATAGGAAAGTTTCTTCACCAATTGATTGTAGATAGTTAGAATTTTAAGTGTTTGATAATCAATTCTGTTATCTAAGGAACTCCTCACACTACCTACGTTTTACAATATTTCTTTTTGAGCTACATCATCAACTAAAAAACCATGAGAACTTTAGCATATGCCGATTTCCCTCCGCAAACGTTCGATACCATACGTTATGGCGATACCGACCGGCAAGGTCATGTGAATAATGCAGTGTTCTCTTCATTTTTGGAGTCGGGTAGAGTCGACTTCCTGTACAACCTTCAACCCCCACTGGTTACTGAGCAAACCAGCTTCGTGATTGCCTCGCTACAACTCAACTTTCTGAAGGAAATTAATTGGCCGGGCAGGGTTGAAATAGGTACAGGTATTTTAAAAATCGGGAATAGCTCTTTGAGAATGTACCAACGGCTTTTTCAGCATGGCGAATGTGTAGCAGAGGCAGAAACTGTGATTGTGCAAGTAGAAAATAGCTCCGGGAAAAGTAAACCGCTTTCGGCAGATGCAAAAGAGCGGCTTGAAGAGCTATTGTTTCCGCTAGCGTGAGTGCTTACTTTTCGGGCTTCCGCTCCCACAGCGTATCGCCATTTTTGTATTCGGCTACTTTTTGGTAATGCGTTTCAGCGTATTGCTGCAGCAAGGGGAAATCGACAAGGGTACAAAATAAGTATTTGGGCTTGGCATCTTTAATTTGTTGGAATGATGTTCCCACGTCTACATCGAACATATCGCGGTAAATTTGGTCGGTGAACAGGGTCGGGTGTACGTATCGCTGTATCGGCGAAATATCAAATAAAAAATGCAGAATCATGCGGCGTGTGTAGAGCACATCGGAAGAAGAAAGATTAGAGGTTAGATGTGCTGTGGCATGGTGCAAATTTGCATTTTTAGCACTCACATTCGAAAAAGTAAAAATAGTGAGATACTGAACAACCACACCGGTGAGCATTGCAACTACCAACAACCCCGCAAGGCTGATTTTTAGGCGGCGGAATAGTTTGCTTTCGGGTGCGATAGTCCCCAAAGAATCGAACCCTGCAAAGCAGAATGGAAGCACTGCTTGCATGTAGTAGTGGTCTGAGAGTTTCCCCGGCGCTAGAATGATAATCCATACTAAAGCGGGCCATACTACATAAAGCACCCATGCTTGTAGGTTGGCTTTTTGCCGTACGAACCGATGCCACAGCCCAGCTATCCATAATAAGGTGATGGGCAAAAAATAGGCGTAGAAACTGATAATAAACGTGGTTTTTTCTTCTAGTGTTGATGAGATTTGATACCGCGAGGGTAACACAAATGAAGCATACCAAAAGGCATCGTACTGCCCATGCAACCAATAATACAGGTTTGCCACGCCGAAAGGCAGTAACATGCCAATGCCTATCAGCATCACCATCTTTATCTTTTTGATGAGCTGTACGGAAGGTATCGTTAATAAAAACAAGCTAAAAGCGGCAGTATCGAACAGCACGCTGTATTTTACATTAAACCCACAGCCCATTAGCAAGCCTATATAAAATGCTGTAATAAAATTGGTTTTCCAAAGGAGCAGAAAGAGGGCTGCACTCGTAAATAGGTTGAAGTAAAGTTCTACGTTGCCTGTCCAACCCCAAAAATTAGTAGCCAGTATCACACAGTAGAATCCGCCGGTAAAAAAAGCGGTGCTAGTACGTGCCCCTTGCGCTTTTTTTGCTCGGTACAAAAAGTAGCCGGTAGCCGCTACGGTAAGCACCGTACACAACCGAATAGCAATGAGCGATTGCCCAAAAATGGCTATCAGCGCAGCAAAAATGGCATAAATACCGAGGGGTTTTATATCGAGGTAATCAACAAAGGGAAGGCGACCTTTTAACCATTCGTTGGCAATGACGAGGTA
Source organism: uncultured Roseobacteraceae bacterium (assembly GCA_964394585.1). Classification (GTDB taxonomy): domain Bacteria; phylum Bacteroidota; class Bacteroidia; order Cytophagales; family Flammeovirgaceae; genus CAYUJH01. The sequence goes on along the minus strand of CAYMYI010000025.1, from coordinate 12,915 downwards.
GGTAGCCTGGTCGTGGTTAATGTCTATCGCAAATAAAAGTACAAACCTTGTTGAAAGTGAAAGCAGTAAAAAGTGGAAAAGTGTTGGACGACTCAAAAAGGCTTTTGACATTATAAAGAAGTAAAATGAGAATAGTTGTAGTTTCGCAGTGTATTGCTAAAAATATTAAAAAACATACTATGAACCAACCAGCGATTACCCTTCAAATCAATTTAGCACCGGTTGACTACCCCATGGTATGCCATACGCTACCACATCAATTGAGCGTATTTGCCCACCATTGCAACGAAGTGCTGCTTACCCTCGATACGCGCCGAGTGAAAGGTTCACGGTTGTCGGAAGAGCTGTGGAATAAACACTTAGCACTCTTAGAAGAGTTTATCGAGAAAGAAATCAAGCCGTCGTTCTCGCAAACAAACTTTACGGTTGATAAAATGATTTATACCGATGCGATGCGGAAAGAAATTGGACGGTATTTTCTAGGGAAAAACCACACAATACCGTTGAAAGATTTCCGAGGAGGGCCTTTTTATTCGTATTACTTTGGACTGTATAGGGCGCAACACGATTTTATTTTGCACTTGGATGCCGATATGATGATTGTGGGCGATGCAACTACTTGGTTTAAGGAAGCCGTGGAGGCAATGCAGAGCGATGCTACCATATTTGCCTGTGCGCCTTTATTAGGGCCTCCTACCGATACGGGCGATATCAGCGAAATTAAAATGAGCCACCCCAAACGCTATAACCCCATAAAGCCGTGGAAACAACCGTACTCTTTTTTGTATAACGATTTTTCAACACGTATTTTCTTTTTTAATCGAAACAAGTTGAAAGGGCTTTCTCGTATTGAATTGCCCAACGTTGACCACTTCGTGAAAGCTTTGTGGAAAGGCAATCCACCATATCGCTTTCCGGAGGGAACGATTTCTTCGCTGCTGAAACGCAAACAATGGTGGGTGCTCAGTTTTAAAGGAAAGAATACAGGGCTTTGGGCGCTTCACCCGGCAAGGGGCGAGGAGTTCAAACAAAAGTTGCCATTGATTTTAGAAGCAATTCAACAGGGCCATTATCCCGATAGCCAAAAAGGCCACCCCGATGTACAACCGGCTTTCGTGGCACATGTGAAAATACCGGATAGTTCGCCATCATGAAAATCATTAATTAAAGTAGATAGCCATAGGCAGAAGATAACACCAACCGTTACTGATTTTTGAAGAAATCATTTATGATGGCATATCAACGAACTTTCAGGATTGCTTAATTTTGTATTCCTACTATCATTAAAATAAAAAAATCTTTTGAGTACTTCTGCTGTTCAAATTTCTGGCGTTATTATCACCTACAACGAAGAATGGCATATTGCCGAGTGTATCCGCTCTATGCAGCCCATTGTAGATGAGGTACTGGTAGTCGATTCGTTTTCTACCGACCGCACAGTTGAAATTGCCGAATCGCTCGGAGCCCGTGTGTTGAAACATCCTTTCAAAGGGCACATTCAACAAAAAAACTATGCGATGCAGCAAGCCGCTTACGATTATATACTTTCTCTCGATGCCGACGAGCGCGTTTCCGAAACAATGCTTGCTTCCATTGCCAGTGTAAAAAAGCATTGGCAAGCCGACGGCTATCGGTTCAATCGGCTGAATAACTACTGCGGTAAATGGTTGAAACACAGTTGGTATCCCGATGCAAAAGTGCGTTTGTGGAATCGCACTAAAGGCGAATGGGGCGGAGAGAACCCCCACGATAAAGTGCTTGTTCAGAGTGGTAGTATTACCCAGCTAAAAGGTGATATTTTGCACTATGCTTATGCCGACTTAGCCGAACATTTTCAGCAGGTAACTAAATTTGCACTCATTGCCGCCAAAGCAAAGCACAAAAAAGGGAAGCGTGTATCGTTATTGGTGCACGTGTTGGTAGGGCCTCTGTTCAAATTTGTGAAGCGTTATATTTTCCGCTTAGGTTTTTTAGATGGTTATTATGGCTTTATTTTTAGTGCAATGGCAGCGTATGTAAATGTGTTAAAATACCTCCGACTTTGGGAACTGAACCGATATGCAAAACGAAGAAAATCCATTAAACATTAGCGTTATCATCGCTACGTACAATAAGCCCGATTGGCTCGAAAAAGTACTATGGGGCTACGAGCAGCAAACCTACCCTCATTTTGAAGTGATTGTAGCCGACGATGGCTCTACCGATGAAACACGCCAACTCATCGAACGCTTTCAGAAAAAAGGTAGGCTCGATTTGCGCCACCTTTGGCACGAAGACCAGGGCTATCGTAGGCAAACGATTCTTAACGTTGCCATTGTAGAAGCCAAGTACGAATATATTTTATTCACCGATGGTGATTGCATCCCCCGCAACGATTTTCTCGAAACCCATGTAAAGCATGTTGAAGTAGGGCGCTTTCTTTCTGGAGGATACTGCAAGCTGCCGATGCAACTAAGCCAGGCTATTTCAGAGCAAGATATCGCAGCACAGCGCTGCTTCGACCCAACTTGGCTGAAGGCACAAGGGCTTACGGGTAGTTCGCAATTGCGCAAGCTTTCCGCGTCTGAGTCGTGGGGGAAATTTTTAGATACCGTTACCCCTGCCGGCGCAACCTTTAATAATTGCAATACCTCGGCTTGGAAAAAAGATTTAGTGGCAGTAAACGGGTACGACGAACGCATGCAATACGGGGGACCTGACCGCGAAATTGGAGAGCGGCTCGAAAATATGGGCGTGAAAGGGAAACAGATTCGGCATCGTGCCATTTGTATCCACCTAGACCATGCTCGAGGGTATAAAACGAAAGAATCGTTGGAGCGTAACTTACGCATTCGAAAAGAAACCCGCCAACTGAAAAAAATAACTACCCCTTACGGCATAGAAAAACAAACTAGCCCCGATAAGGAACGCGCCTCCAACGCTTAGCCTTTTAGCTTTCGCGTTCTATGTATTGCCATGCCGATGATTTAAATCATTGGATAGAAGCGAGTAAACTTCCTTCTTTTGTAAGGAACTTAAACACTCAACTACTTTGAATAACATCGCAACTTCACAACCAACCCAAAAAGGCGTGGTACCGTGCGACCACTGCGGCGAAGAATGCCCTTCTACCCCCATTACTTCAGGCGATAAGCATTTTTGCTGCCACGGTTGCCAAATGGTGTACGAGGTGATTGCCGCCAACGGTCTCGAAAATTACTATTGTGTAACCCAAACACCGGGTGCTTCGCAGAAAGAAGGCATTGAAGAAGGTAAGTACGCCTTTTTAGACGATGCCCAAATTGCCGATAAACTGCTCGATTTTACCGATGGATCTATTGCCAAAGTAACTTTGTACTTGCCCCAAGTGCATTGTGCTTCGTGCGTATGGCTGCTCGAAAAACTCCATCTTTTGCACGATGGCATCACACATTCGCGGATTAATTTTTTACGGAAAGAAGTAAGTATTACCTACAAGCCTGCGGCAATCACGCTACGTGCCATCGCAGAGCTACTTGCCAAAGTAGGCTATGCACCTCTGATTAGCCTGAACGATTTAGAAGACCAAGCCCCCAAGCCCTTTACCCAAACCAAAGGCTTTTTCCTTCGGTTAGGCATCACCGGCTTTTGTTTTGGGAACATCATGTTACTGAGTTTCCCCGAGTATTTAGGGCTTGATAGCACTTCAGAGGCATGGGGGCAGGTATTCGGCTATTTCAACATTTTGCTAGCACTGCCGGTATTTTTTTATGGAGCCTCTCCCTATTGGCAGTCAGCAGTGGCAGCCCTCAAACACAAAACCCTCAATATCGACGTGCCCATTTCGCTAGGTATGCTGGCGTTGTTTGGGCGTAGCGTTTTCGAAATTGTAACCCATACGGGAGCAGGCTATTTAGATTCGCTTGCCTCGTTAGTCTTTTTACTATTAGCCGGGCGATGGTTTCAGCAAACCACCTTCAATCAAATCTCGTTCGAACGCGATTACCGTTCCTACTTCCCGATTGCCGTATTGGTGAAAAACGGTGAAGAGGAGAAAACTACGCCTTTATCCAATCTTAAAAAGAAAGATCATATTGTATTGCGGCATGGTGAACTAGTACCAGCCGATGCGGTACTAGTCGCTGGCGATGCCTTGGTAGACTACAGCTTTGTAACCGGAGAGTCGGAGCCAGTGGTGCTGCAACAAGGGGAAAAAGTCTATGCCGGAGGTAGACAAAAAGGCGGGCGTATTGAGCTAGTACTCGAAAAAGAAGTGTCGCAGAGTTACCTCACCCGTTTGTGGAACGAGCAGGCATTTCAAGAAAAAGATACCCTTGCTTTGGGCGACCTCACCTCAAAAATTAGCCAGTATTTTACCCTTGCCATCATCAGCATTGCTACGGTGGCTGCAGCATTTTGGTGGAGTACAAGCGTAGAGACTGCGATCAATGTTTTTACTGCCGTTCTCATTATTGCCTGCCCTTGTGCTTTAGCGTTAAATGTGCCATTTACCCTAGGGAATGCCTTGCGCATATTGGCACGCTTTGGCTTTTATGTGAAAGATACGCAGGTAATCGAACGGATGGCAAAACTATCGAAGGTTGTGTTTGATAAAACCGGAACGCTCACCGAAGGAGGAGAAACCGCTCAAGCGCAATTTGAGGGGGAATCTCTCGATAAAGACACACAAAACGCTGTTTTTAGCTTAGTGAGCGAATCGACTCACCCGATGAGCCAAACCATTGTACAAGCGCTCAAGGGAAGTGAAAAACAACCCGTATCCGAATTTGCCGAGGTAACCGGACAGGGCATTCAAGGGTATGTTCAAGGGAAATTGGTGAAAGTAGGAAAAGCCAGCTTTGTAAGCCCAAAAGCCCCTTCTGAAACTCAAGAGCGCTCTTTTCAGTCGGCAACATTTGTGAGTATAGAAGGCAAGCCAGTAGGGGCATTTTATACCCAACAGACCATTCGTAAAGGGCTGAAAAACCTGTTAGCTAACTTGCGAAAGCGCTATCAACTCGCTTTGCTATCTGGCGATCACGAGGGCGAACGCCAGCGTCTGTCGGCGGTATTTGCCGAAGGGGAAACACTTTTGTTCCGGCAATTGCCTGCGCAAAAAATGGCATATATCCGGCAATTGCAGGCACAGGGCAATTTAGTAGGCATGGTAGGCGATGGGCTAAACGATGCTGGTGCACTCAAACAAAGCGATGTGGGCATTGCCATTTCTAACGATGTGAATCAGTTTTCGCCAGCATGCGATGGTATTTTGAATGCAAAGCAGTTTGGTCAGTTAGATGCCTTCTTTCAATTTGCTCGCCGTTGCATTCGGATTGTCCTCGGTGGATTCACTCTTTCGCTATTGTACAACTTAGTGGGGCTTGCATTTGCAGTGCAAGGGCTACTTTCGCCTTTAGTGGCGGCTATTCTGATGCCGCTCAGTTCCATCACGGTGGTGTTGCTTGGCGTACTGGGCACCTGGCTTGCAGGCAATGCCTTAAAACCGATGGATGCCTAAGAAGAAACCTTCACGCCAATTACCAAGATATCGTCTACCTGTTCTTCGCTACCTTTCCATTGTGTTAGGGTTTGGGTAAGCTGCTGTTTCTGTTCGGGCAAGGGTAAGGCGTGAATATGAAACAACAACTCTCTAAATCGTGAAGAAAGAAACTTGGTGTTTTTTTCGCCGCCAAATTGGTCTTGGTAGCCATCGGAATACAAGTAAAAGGTGGTAGGAGCCGCTAGGCTAATTTCGTGAGTAGTGAATGTGCGTTGCCCCTCGCGTTGTTCGCCACCGATTGGTTTGCGGTCGCCTTTAATGTAATGCAGTTGGTTTTCTTGGATGTACACCAACGGGTTTTTTGCGCCGGCAAATTGAAGCACGTTGCGTTCAGTATCCCACACGACCAAGCTCATATCCATGCCATCGCGGTTTTGATTTGCCGCTTGGTTTAAAGCACTGCGTATATCGGCGTGCAGGTTTTCCAAAATACGGCTGGGGTGGTCGATTCGCTTTTCGTTTACAATGCTATTGAGCAAGTTGTGGGCAATCATGCTCATAAATGCCCCGGGGACACCATGCCCAGTACAATCGACAGCAGCTAAGAACAGCTTGCCCGAAGAATTGCGCAAATCGCTAAACCAGTAAAAATCGCCGGAAACCACATCGCGGGGGAGTAGCAATACAAACGACTCGGGGAATGCCGCCTGAAAAGTGGCATCGTTAGGCAACATGGCTTTCTGAATGCGCTGCCCATAATTAATGCTATCGGTAATTTTTTCTTTTTGTTCGCGAACTACGGCAAGGGTAGTGTTTAGTTCATCGCGTTGCAACTCCACTAGTTCGAGCGTTTGCTGAAGCGATTCGTTCAACGATTGCGTTTCTTCTTGAGCCGTTTTAAGCTCTTCGTTGGCAATGTAGAGTTGCTCGTTGGCTTCTGCCAAGTCGGCATTCGTTGCCGTGAGTCGCAGGTTATTTTTTTGCTTTTCAACAAAGAAATAAAAAATGACCCCACCGAGGGAGGAAACAAGGATAAGCCCTACCAACATGGCAAGTTGTTCGGTCTCTTTTCGTTTCCGTTCTTCGGCAAACAGTAGGCGTTCTTGGTTTTGGACTACTTGTATCGAGTCTTTCGTCTTCTGAAATTCATATTCAGCTTCGAGGCGTGTAAACTCTCGGGTATTGCTTTCGTTGAACAAGCTATCTTTCACTTCTTGAAATAACACATGAGCCTCATAAGCTTTACGATAATTTTGGATAGCTGCATAGTTTTCGGATAAATGATAGGCAGCCGCTTGAAGCATTTCAGTATCGCCGTTGGTTAGGGCTATGCTTTTTGCTTTTTCAGCTAATGCGATGGCTTGGTTGTGTTCCTTTAATTGTGTGTATAAATTACTAAGTTGGTTGTAGGAGCGACCTGCTTCGCTGGTTAGTCCAGTCTCCTCGCGCAGTTTTGTGCTTTTTTGCAGATACTCAATGGCTTTAGGGTAGTTTTGTAGCTTTTCGTACAGTTGCCCCAATGTGCCTAGGTTGCTGGCTTGCCCCATCGGGTTGTTGATGTTCTCGTTAATCTCCAACGATTTTTTAGTGTATTCAATGGCTTGTTCATAGAGGTTTTCTCTTCGGTAAATACTCCCGAGGTTGTTGTAGTTGATAGCCACTCCGCGCAGGTTTTCAAACGACTTATTGATTTCCAGCGCCTTGAAGTAGTATTCAGTCGCTTTTTCATTATCATTCATGTTTTCGTAGAGGATGGCGATGTTGTTATAATTGCCTGCCATCCCTTTTCGGTCGTTAATTTCTTCTCTTACGCTGAGGGCTTTTAAGAAAAAATCGAGCGATTTTGGGTACTCTCCTTGGTAGGCACTGGTAATTCCTAATTGGTTATAACTGAGTGCCATTCCTTTTTTATCATCCATTTCTTGCCGTAGCCGAAGCGAGTTTTGCCCGTATTGTAGCGCAGCAATAAAATCGCCTTGGTCGCTTTTAGCAGTGGCAAGGCCGTGGTAAGCATCGGCTTTTCCCATCGTATCGTTATGGCGTGTAGAAAGCGCTAAGGCGCGGTCGTAGTATACCTCGGCGCTATCATAGTGGCCGGTTCGTAAGTTCGCCCATCCTATTTGTACATACGCTCTAGCAATTGCCTGTGGGTAGTCTTGTGTTTTGGCAAGGGTAATGGCTTGTTGGGCAAACTGCACAGCTTGGGCAGAGTCGGTATTCACATACTCTGCCGCTAGCAGAACTAGCACATCGGCACGTTCGCGTTGAGCAGATGAGGCAGCTAGTACCTGTTTGAGTGAATCGATAACCGGCTGGTCTTGTGCCCAAAGGAATTGAGCGAGAACGCACACAAACAATGAAGCAATAATGGTTTTTTTCATCGTGTGAGTAGTTGGTAATATGTTTTCAAAATGGCGGCTATTGTATCGGTACTGATAAGGTGTAATTTAGTAACTTTCTATGTATTGCAATTCCCCTAAACGCTATGGAATTTATTTTATTAGTTGCTGTTGCCTTGCTGATTCTTTTTCTGTTAAATGGAGGCGTGAAAAAGGGAGCGAAGAGTGCCCTAAAACGCTACCGGTCGCAGTTCGATGAGCGAAAGAGCCAACAAAAACTGCCACCAATACGCACCGAAGTTGCCGGAGTTCGCTATAAAAACGACGATACTGGCATAGCAAGGCAAAAGATTATTCAGAAAGTAAAACCAGGGGACGAATTGCTGTTGCAGCCCGACGAGCAGAACAGATTCGACGACGCTGCCATTAAGGTATGCCGTATCAATGGCGATCAGCTTGGGTTTTTGGATACCGACCTAGCAATTGAAATTTATGCCCGCTTGCGCGAAGGCTCGCGCGTTGATGCCCACGTTGTTTCGGTGGTCGATCATGGAGGATACAAAGGCGTAACCATCGAATTGCAAAAATACAGCCGTCGTGTGAAAGGGTGAGTTTTTTCTAAACAAATGTCAATTTAACTAATTCAAATATATATCATACTCTACTACTTTTCGGGGGGAATTTGTGGGGAATAACCATCTATTTGTTGATATTACTTATCCAAGCGATTTATTTTTCACGTGAGAGTTTTTTTACACTTTTTGGTAGTAGTGGTATTAAGCCTGTATGCTTTAACGAGTGTTTGGGCTACACAGCGTCAGGGTACATTACCCGATTCCCTACAAATTGACCAGCTTTGTGCCAGGGCACAGCATCTATCAACTAGCGAGCCAACTAGGGCAATCGCGGTGCTCGATACAGCCCTGCTCTTGCTAGAAAAAAGCAAAATTCCAATGCCAAAAAGAGCTGTGAACATCTATAAAACGCAAGGGAATTGCTACACACAATTGCGAGACCGCCGGCAAGCGTTGGCACATTATCACCAAGCATTACTACTTGCCGAGTCGCTTGGCGATTCTACTCTAGTTTCACCGGTGGTATATAATATTGGTAGGGTACATCTTTCTGAAAATGAATTTGATAAAGCTATTCAATTATTTTACCGAGCCCTTGCGATTGATACGTACCTACAAGATTCGATAGGCATGGGCTACGACTACAATCAGATAGGCTTGGTTTACCAGAAAATTGGGCACCTCGATCAATCCGACTCCCTACTGCGCCTCTCGCTTTCGATTCGGCGAAAACTCCAACACACCGCCGGAATTGCCTATACCAATATGAATTTGGTAAACATTATGATAGAACGGCACGCATACGACTCTGCTTTAGTGTACCTCTACGAAGCGAAAGAAAACCTTGAAGCAGTAGGCGATTGGTATAGCCATGCCGATGTAATTAAAGGAATTGGCAATGCTTACTGGTGGAAAGGCGATTTAGAAACATGCAAGCAGTACTACCGCCAAGCGATGGCTCTACACACAGAAATGAAAGATTGGGAACGGCTAATAGATACACAGGCAGATCTTGCTATGGTGGAAACTCAGCAAAACCATTTGAAAGAAGGGGAGCGCCTTGCGCTCGAAGCACTATCCCTTGCCGAAATGCATGGGATAGAATCGGTAGAACTATATAAAACTCTCTACGATCGACTTTTTCGAAATGCAAGAAAGCAAGGAAACTACCAAGCCGCATTTGAGTATCTCGAAGAGTATCATACCTACTACATTAAACTGCAAGAAATACAGGCAAAAGAGAAAATCGCTAACCTAGAAACCGAGTACGAACTGCTGCAAAAAGGTGCTGAACTGGAAGCCGTGTTGCAACAACAAAAGATAAGAGGAGAACAGCAGCAGTTGATTCAACTGATTTCAGGAGTTCTAATTGCTGTATTGCTACTGTTCCTGGTTGCACTACTGTATTTTTATTCGCAACGGAACAAAAGCATCGCTTTGCTTAGGCAACAAAAGCAAAAAATTGAAGAGCAGCAACTGCTTCTCGAAAACCATAATGAAGAAATTTCGTCGGTAAATGAGTTGCTTTCCGCAATGGTGAAAGACCGTACCGAAGAGTTGGAAAAGTATGCCAAGCACTTAGAGCAGCGCAATGCTCAATTAGAACATTACGCTTTTATGAATTCGCATAAGGTGCGAGGCCCGCTGGCACGCATTCTAGGGTTGTTCGAGTTGCTATCACTCCATGCGTATACCTCTGAAGCAGAGAAGAAGGAAATACTGTTAAAAGTAAAGCAAGAGGCTCACGCTTTAGATGAAGTGATTAAGGCAATCAACCAAGAGCTTACCTAAGCTACAAAGAGCCAAACTCTACAAATTCGTACTCAGGAGAACACTCTAAAAATTGCCGAAGTAAGGCGGCATGGGCGTTTCCAAAATGAGTAGAATGCAATCGTTGGGGTTTTCGGTAATCTCTTGTAGTTTTCGGAAGATTCGCAGGTTGCGGTTGTACCAATAGGCAGAAAGCACATTGGCACCTGGGTGTTTACCTAGGGTAAAGTCGCCAAAAAGATAAGTACCGTAATCGTGCTTGTAATACACTCAGGCAGTTGAGTAATATTTTGGAAGTTTTTGGAAAAGAGGCTCCCAGTATTGAAAGGGTACAAACAACCACGCATTTAATGAATAGATAGCTAGCCTCCTCTATAACGTTTTCATAGAAATATAAACAGAGGGTAACCTAGAAAATACACAGCACCGCTAACTTTATGAGTATGAAGAAAGGTGTGTGGATATTTTTATTGATGGTTTGGGGAGGAGGTGCAGTATTTCCCCAGAACGTGGACTTTAGCGAAGTTCATGCGCTGCCCGATAGTTTGGCGCAGTTGGTATCGGGTGGGGAAACGCCTAAACAACGGCTGCAAGCCTATTTGAAACTTTCTCGGTATTACCTCCATTTTCAACCCGACTCCGCATTGCGCTATGCAAAGAAAGCACAAAAAGAGGCCAATACTTTGGGCGATGTGTTAGCTCTAGCCCAAAGTAAAAACCTCTTAGGCGAAACGTTTATGCTGCAAGGCGTGTATTCTCAGGCGATTAAGCTGCTATTAGAAGCGAGTGAACATTTCGAAAAGGTACAAAACCTCTCTGGGCTTGCCGAAAATTACCTCACCTTAGGTAGTGCCTACCAGTATGCAAAGCAATTAGAAAAAGCACAAGAACAGTTTGAAGCTGCGCGAATCATTTTTGAAAAACTGCCAGAATCGAAAGGATTAGCACAAACCTACGGTGCGCTTGGGCATGTGTACGAAAAGCGCAGTACCTACCCCGAAGCGCTTAAGTTTCAGCGGAAGGCGCTCAGTTTGTACCAATCGTTAGACGATGCCGAAGGCATGGCAACTATCTACGACAATTTGGGCAGTATTTACGAAGACCTCGCCAATTTTGATAGCGCCTACTTTTATTTCTCGGCATCGGCAGAACTCAACCGCCTTACCAACAACCAAGCAGCACTGATAATTAGCTTAAACAATGTAGGCGATACGTTCCGCAAACAAGGGAACTACGATAAAGCGTTGGAATATACGCGGCAATCGCTAGCACTAGCGCGGGAACTAAGCCAGAAATACCAAATGCGCAGCGCCTACCGCGATTTGTCTAAAATTTATGCAGGCATGGAGGCGTACGAGCAAGCCTACACTTACATGGATTCTACCTACGAGTTTACCGGTGAAATTTTTAACCAGCAGATTGCCGAGCAAATTGCACAGCTCCAGACTCTCTACGAAACACAGCAAAAAGAACAAGAGATTGCCCTACTAGAAAGTGAACGAAAGGCAGAAGCGTTGTTGCGTTATGGTTTCATCGGGACGCTTGCGTTAATATTACTGGTGGGGTACATCATCATTCAGCAGCAAAAATTGAAAATACGGCAGAACAAGGAATTGCTCGATAAGAAACAAAAAGTGTATGAAGCACAGCAAGCACTTACGCAAGCAGAATTGTATAATACTCAATTGAAGGAGAAAGCCTTACAAACCGAGCTGGAAAATAAGCGATTGAAAGAACTGCAGCTCAATAACGAGTTAGAAATAAAGGATAAAGAGATGACCACGCGTGCCTTGCACATCATTCAGAAAAATAAAATGCTAAAGGAACTCAAAGAGAATATTGATGAGATTAAGAAAAATAGCAATGGCAGCGTGAAGAAAAAGGAAATCAACAAGTTAGCGAAGCTGATAGATTATAGCTTTTCCTTCGATAAAGATTGGGAAGATTTTCAGCGCTCATTCGAGCAGGTACACTCTCGGTTTTTTGAAGAACTTAAGACTCGATACCCCGATTTAACCCCCAGTGAATTGCGCTTGTGTGCCTTGTTGCGCTTAAATCTGAACTCAAAAGATATTGCTACGATTTTGGGCATTTCTCAAGACAGTCTTCGTATTGCCCGTTACCGCCTTCGAAAGCGATTCGACCTCCCCAAAGGCAGCAATTTGGTGAATCATATCATGCATTTATAGGTGCGAAAAACAGCCTTGTGTTTTTGTCTTCATGTTAACGTTACACAAGGTTAATATTGATAAATTTATTCGAAAATAAATAGATAAAATTCATTATATCAGTAGCTTATGTAATTTTTGTTGCTTTTTAGTATACGCTTTTTTCTTTCGTTGTTGCCTTTTTGATGATGTGTTTTATTAGGATGCAACCTGCAATTCTTCAGAACATTGCCAACGTAATTCAACACCTCTCAAAAACTTTTCTAACCATGAAAAAAGCAGTACTTTTTTTAGCAATCACGTTGGCAACCTTTGCAACTGCATGGGCGCAAAACGGAACTGTCAGAGGACAGGTAACAGACGAACTTGGCTTGGCAATGCCAGGCGCTTCGGTATTCATTCCCTCATTAAATAAAGGAGTGGCAACCGATATCAACGGGAATTTCACCTTAATTGAAATTCCTGTAGGCGAGCAAACTATTGAAATCTCTTACATCGGTTACAACAAAATCACACAAACTGTAACAGTAGAAGAAGGTAAAACCGCAACCGTTACGGTTTCTATGCAGCCTGGGGTTACCATTGGCGATGAGGTACTCGTACTG
>CAYMYI010000024.1:31686-44360 GCA_964394585.1 uncultured Roseobacteraceae bacterium | reverse complement strand
CTCTACCATACCTACCACTTTACAACGTACTGTAACAGTGCCATTTTCGGTGAACTTGATAGCATTTGAGGTTAGGTTAGACAGGATTTGTAACAAGCGGGTTTCATCGGCTAAAATTGCCGGCGGTAAGTTGCGGTCAATATCCAGAAATAGTTGGGTGTTTTTACTTTGCGCATTTTGCCTAAATAGGGCAAAAAGCTTGTCTAACACGCTATGAACCGAAGTGGGCACAGAGCGTAGTTCCATTTTCCCTGCCTCGATTTTTGATAAATCGAGGATATCATTCAAAATATTGAGCAGAGTTTCCGAAGATTTTTTAATGGTAGATATGTAATGCCGTTGCTCACTATTGAGGGTAGAAGTACTGATTAAGTCAATCATCCCAATGATGCCATTCATTGGTGTGCGGATTTCGTGGCTCATGTTGGAAAGAAAACGCTTTTTCACTTCGAGCGAACGCTCGGCTAAATCTTTAGCTGCTCGTAATTCTTCTGTAGTGTTTTTAAGCTCGGTAATGTCTCGAGCAACCCCTTCGATATGCGAGGGTTCCCCATGCACATCGTAAAGCAATCGGAAATTGGAAATGATGTTGTGCGGATTTCCACTTGCCGAGAAAATGCGGCTTTCAAAGTTTTTCACGTAGCCGTCGCGCAGTAGTTTGCGGATAAGGTATTTGAGTTTTTTACGGTTCAGGTAAAACTCTGAAATGTGTTTTCCTACAATTTGCAGCTGGCTGTATCCGATAAGTTCAAATACCGACGGACTCACCATCGTAATAACGCCTTCCGTATTTACTCGGAAATATACATCGAGCAACGAGTCAAAAATATTACGAAATTTCTCTTCACTTTCTGCCAAACCAATTTCGGTAATCTTTTTTTGCGTAATATCATGTGCTACAGCCGAAACTTCCATCGTTTCTCCGTTAGAATCGACAATCGGATTGAGGGAAACATCCCACCAGTTTTCTTCGCCGGTATTGCTAATGAGTTTAATTTCAAACTGTTGGATATTCCCTTTAAAAGCATTCGAATACCGTTTTATCCAGTTCGCATCGCCCGATTTATGGCGGTTTTGTAAAAATAAAGTTATCAGGTTGAGGCGATAGTATGCTCTTTGCCCCCAGTAGTCTTCTATTTTATGAGCAAAGTTTTGATTGAACCGGCTCAAACAGCCCACCCGATTTAAGGTCCACATCAAGTGGGAACCACTTTCAAAAATTGCTTCTAACCTCGCTTTTTGGTTATTAATCTGCTGCTCGTTTTGCGCTCGGATAATAGCACTTGCCAACTGCCCCGATACAAAGCTCAACAGTTCTAAATCTTTCTTATCATGTGCCTTTTGGCTTATGTACGACTGAATCACAATCAACCCACTGTTAAGGTTATCGAGCAGGAGTGGAACTCCTAACCAAACTTCAGGGGGTTGTTCTGCCACAATTAACCCGCGTTGCACGATAATACGCTCTACATACTCTTTATACAGAAACATGGGGCGTTCAACGCTCAGCGCATCTTTGGCAAACTCTAGGCCTTGTATCTCCACTTGGGGGCCTTTCTCCGAATTAATGTAAAAGGGCACTTCAATTTTACCATCTTGTTCAAGCAAAATCAGGAAGCTATCTACCCCAATTGCATCATTCAAATACAAATAAAATTTATGATATAAATCGGGCAGCGGAGTACCCTTTTCTACTAGCTTTGCAATGCCATAATAAAGCTCTTGAGCTTTTTTTGCCTTGTGTTGTTCGGAAGTATCAAAAAAGGTTGCCCGAAAAATGTAGCCACCATCTTTCTCAAGCTGACTCGTCAGAGAGCCTGTTAGGTAGATATTTTTTCCATTTCTCTTAGTGAGAGCTGTCTCAAAGTTGACAAGTTGCCCTCGCTCCACAACTTTCTGTAAAATTTCCCCTGTACGACCTTTAAGGTCAGGAGCTACCAAATCGAAAATTGAGGTTTGTTCCAATTCTTCGTCGGTATACCCCAACGTGCTTTTGAAAGCTTTATTTACAAAAAGGATACTACCTAATTTATCAAAAATGAAAATAACATCGTGAGAGTTATCAAAGAAATCTTGCAGCAGGGCATTCGTTTCGTACAGTGCCTCGGTAACGCGCATCTGCTCGGTAATGTCTTCGCCTATAAGGATGCGAGCTCCCCCCGCCGAAGCGGCATCTTGCAAGCCCAAGGTATTGAACCGAACAAATACTTTCGTTTCGTTTTTTAAGGAAAGAACAGACTCAAAAGCATCGCCAAAGCGAAGAAATGGATTTATTTCGGTCGCAACTGCATCTTCTGGTTTATAGCTAAGTATCTTGTTTATATGAAGTGTTGCTAACTCCTCAGGCGTGTAGCCGGTAAGTTTTAAAAACGATTCGTTCGCATAAATAATTGAACCTTGAGCGTTCACGGCTATGGCAAGTAAAGATGCATTCCGAAGCATTTGAAACACCGCCTCAAACTGCTGTTCTCTGAAAGAGACCGTATCATTTAAGAGTGAAAGGTTAGCAGCACTTTGTGGTTTTTGAAATGATTCATCGGCAGTAAACGATGAAAGATGCTGCTCAGCGTTTATCTTTGAGGCAGTTTCTAATTCAGATACTCGACTTAATTCGAAGAGTCGTTCTTTTCGTTCTGCTACTTGCTGCTCAAGATCCTCTATTTCTTGTTGTAAACGTTTAATATGATCCCCTCTGTTTTTCACGCAGTACTGAAATTATGTTTTTACAAAAATACGATAGCATTGCCTCAGTTCGTGATTTAAAAGGTAGCGAAAACTTAGCTCTTTTTTATAAAAATTCTTTAAAAAGCTATGCAACAATATCATGATTTAATCCAAAAAATCTTGGATGAAGGTATCCAAAAAGGCGATCGTACCGGTACGGGAACGCTTAGCATTTTTGGGCATCAAATGCGGTTTAACCTTGCGGAAGGGTTCCCTGCCCTTACCACTAAAAAACTACATTTTCGCTCTATTATTCATGAGCTTTTATGGTTTCTATCGGGCGATACCAATATTCGATATTTAAAGGAAAATAAAGTGTCTATTTGGGATGAGTGGGCCGATGAAAACGGAGAGCTTGGCCCGGTGTATGGGCATCAGTGGCGCTCGTGGCCCACTCCTGAGGGCACGCATATCGATCAAATTTCGCAAGTATTGCAGCAACTTAAAACCAACCCCAACTCGCGCCGAATTATCGTAAGTGCTTGGAATGTTGCCGAAATCCAAAACATGGCACTTCCCCCTTGCCACACGTTATTTCAATTTTACGTTGCCAACGGGGCACTTTCCTGCCAACTCTATCAGCGCAGCGCCGATGTGTTTCTAGGAGTGCCTTTTAATATTGCTTCGTATGCTTTACTTACTCAAATGATGGCGCAAGTCTGCGATTTAAAGGTTGGGGAGTTCATCCATAGTTTTGGCGATGCCCACCTGTATATCAATCATTTAGAGCAAGCCAACGAGTTGTTATCGCGCGATATCCGTCCTTTGCCACAAATGCGCCTTAACCCTGCTGTAAAAGATATTTTCAGTTTTCGGTATGAAGATTTCACACTTGAAAACTATGACCCTCACCCGGCAATTAAGGCTCCGGTAGCGGTGTAAAAAGCCCCATTCTGTATTGAAAGGGGCATTGAATTGATTTAATCTTGCAAAAATTTGAAAGTAGCCGTACAAGCCTGCTGCGTTTCGCTGTTTAAGTAATCAAATACGTAGGGGTGGTAGGTCCCGAACATGTGGTCAGCCTTCAAGATTACTTTTAGCGTTACTTTTTCAGGCGCCATTTTCTCTAAAGCATAGGCTCGTTCGATTCGCACGCGTGTATCTTCCTCTCCGTGTACTAAAAGTACAGGGGAGGCAATTCGCTCCATTACGTTTTGCATATTGTACCGCGGCTCGTTTGCATAATAATCTTCCACAAACTGGTAACTCACCGGCATGTGACGCTTTACACGCACATTCCAGAATTCAAGCACTCCATCTTCTTTCCACTTTTGCATGATTTCAGGGCGGAAGTCTAAAATCTTATCGGAGGCATTCCAACTCACCACCCGATGGATTCGATTATCTTCGCTTGTTTTGATTAAAGCGATGTTCCCTCCTCTACCGTGCCCAAGCAGCGAAAGCTTATCAAGACGAAGGTTAGGCACATCCAATTCACCTGAGTGCACAGCACTGATTACCGTATTCAAGTCGTCTAATTCAATGCTAAATGTATTTTGCCTGAAGCCTTCCAAATCTACAAATTCGGTAGGATGCTCAGGCGATGTCCCGTTGTGAGAGCTATTGTATTTAATAAAAGCGAAACCCTCTTCGGCAGCTTGGGCAGCAATTAAATTAAATGCGCCCCAATCTTTAAAGCTTTTGAAGGTGTGTACAAACACGATCGGAATAAGTGGCTTTTGATGTTCTGCATAGGTAACATCTACGGCTATCTTACGACCATTATAGGCAGAAGAAAGCACGAGTTCTCTTTTGAGAATCGAAAGAGTATTCATAAATAAAACGCATTATGTGAATAATGTGTAGAAGTAATTTTCCAAAGGTTACACCTAAAATAATAAATTCCTTCGAGAACTCATTAACTTTTCTTTAAATTTTATTATAGATTCCTATGTGTCAAATATTGATTTTGTTTATGCAACCGATTGTTTTCCAATTAAATACTATTTCTATCTACTTTTAGGTATAAAGAAAATTACTCGTATGTGAAGAATTTCTTTTTTGCTTTAGCTAAGAGTTTTACAGTTTGTTATACCTACTAATAAACTAAATTGAGCTGTTTGCGAATTGCATCGAGCAATTGCATTAGAGAGAGCGTTGCCTCGTGTGGTCTGATTGTGCTTTCAGTTGCCCCGCTTTGCAATGCGTTGCACACCTCTTCTATTTCGTAATAATAGCCATTTCCTTTTTTGGGAAATGTGAAGGTTTGGCTTGTGTGCCGGTCGGTATACAATGTAAGCGAGGTAGGTTCGTGCCATCGGCTGTGGAGGGTTAACCACCCTGTTTCCCCAATAATATGGGCTTCTACCGGTGTGTTTACAGTCAGTGAAGCTTCCAAAGAGGCATACACCCCACCGGGATAATGAAATGTGATGATCTCATGCTCGTCTACACCAGTTTCCCCAATTTGTGCAGATGCTTCTATTTTATCAGGAAACCCCAAAAGAGAATGCGCCAGAAAAACAGGGTAGATGCCTACATCGAGCAAGGCACCTCCCCCAAGCTGTTTATCAAATAAGCGGCTTTGGGCATCAAAAGGAGCTTTAAACCCAAAGTCTGCACGGATGGAGCGTATTCTCCCAATCGCATCACTGCGAATGAGTTGTTGCAGTTTCTGAAACGACGGGACAAACTGTGTCCATAAAGCTTCCATAAGGAACACTTCATTCGCCTGAGCAGTAACAAGCATTTCGTTAGCTTGTTCGGCATTCATGGCAAAGGGCTTTTCGCACAATACAGCTTTTTTATGCTGCAAACAAAGCAACGTATTTTCATGATGCAACACGTGAGGGGTTGCTATATACACTGCATCTACGGTTTCATCTTTTGCTAACGATTCATAATCGGCGTAACAACGAGATACCCCAAAACGTGAACCAAAAGAAATTGCCTTCTCTTCAAAGCGCGATGCTACCGCATAAAGTGTAGCATTGGGGGTAAGTGCCAAATCTTCTGCAAATTTTTGGGCAATTTTTCCTAATCCAATAATCCCCCACTTAATAGTTCGTTGCATGGTTAAACGATGTTTATAAAAGCAATCACTTTTTAATAATTATATTTTTCAAAACTTAAACTTACTAGAAGTTATGCGATTTATCTTACTGTTACTCCTTTCTGTATGTACTACGCTATCTGTTTTTGCCCAAGACAAAAAAGAAGAGGTAGAGAAAAAAGCGAAAGATAAAACTGAACAACGCGTTGACCAAAAAGTGGATAACGCGATTGATGAGGGACTTGATGCCGTAGAAAACCTTTTCCGATTTGGTAAAAAAAAGAAGAAAAAGAAAAATAAGGACGGAAACGAAGAAAGTACACAAAACACTGAAAATGCCGACCAGCAACAAGCTAACGATATGCTTAACGCGATGTTTGGGGGTGGTGAGGTAGAAATTGCCGATGAGTATACCTTCGATAGCGATATGCTTGTAGAAATGACTACCACTAAGAAAAACGGCAATAAAGAAGAAGCGAGAGAAATACGTTACTTATTTTCTGAAGAAGAAAAGTACATGGGCTACCAAATGGATAATCCTGAACAAAAACAAGAGGCTGTGAAGGTGGTGATGGATTGGAATACCGGGGCGATGTTAACCTTCATGGAAGAACAAAAACAAATTATGGTGATTAACCTAAACATGGAAGCTATTGAAGAAACTGTAGCAAATGAAATGGAAAAAAGTGAAACAGAAGATGCGATGGGTAGCTTCCAAAAAACGGGAAAAACCAAAGAGATTTTAGGCTATACATGCCAAGAGTATACCTATGAAAATGAAGAAACGAAAGGCAGTATGTGGGTTACCGATGAAGTAGACATGGGTTTTGCCAAAATGATGGGTAACATGAGCAGCGCCATCAAAGAAAAACAGAAAGCATTGATGCCCGAAGATTTTCCACAGGGTTCAATGTTAGAAGGCTCTTGGACGAATCTTAAAAACGGTGAGGTTACCACTTGGATCACCAAAGAGCTGAATGTTTCTAAAAATACTGCTTTCTCTACGAAAGGATACCAAGTGATGAGTTTTGGAAACATGTTCAATTCCAAAGAATAAGCATACAACAATATTCAAAAAAAGAGGCTTTTTGAAAGCCTCTTTTTTTATGCGGTTCCGTGTTCGAAAAGTCTATCGTTCAATAACTGCAAGGCACTATCTTTATCGGATTGATGTACCAATAGAGAAACGTTGTTTTTACTCCCCCCGTACGAAACCATCCGAATGGGGATTTCAGTAAGTGCTTCAAGTACACGCACAATATTGCCAGTATCGCTTTGTAAAAACTGCCCTACCACACAAATGATAGATTGCTCTTTATCGATTTCTACTTGCCCAAATTGGCGTAAGGCTGCTGAAATGGTATCGAGATGGGTGTCATCGTCGATTGTGAGCGAAACTGCTACTTCTGAAGTGGTAATCATATCAATCGAGGTTTCATAACGCTCGAACACTTCAAATACTTGACGCAGAAAGCCATATGCCATCAGCATTCTGCTCGATTTCACTTTAATTGCCACAATACCATCTTTAGCTGCAATTGCCTTAATCCGTTTTGCCGTAGTTTGCGAAGTAATTATAGTTCCTTGAGCTTCGGGCTTCATGGTGTTGAGCAGCCTAACGGGGATATTCGCTTTTTGAGCCGGCAGTACACTAGCAGGATGCAAGATTTTCGCTCCAAAATAGGCAAGCTCTGCGGCTTCGTCGAAAGAAAGCTCATGGACAGGATATGTTTTATCTACAATGCGCGGGTCGTTATTATGCATCCCATCGATATCAGTCCAAATCTGGATTTCCTCTGCTTCGAGTGCTGCTCCTAATAACGATGCCGTGTAATCGCTTCCTCCACGTTTAAGGTTATCAATTTCCCCTTCTTCGTTTAGGCAAATATACCCTTGTGTTAAAAAACGGGCATGTATTGCATATGGCAATCGTTCTTTTTCTAACCGCAACGCAATTACCTCAAGGTCGGGTTCACCATGTTTAATTCGCATAAACTTTAATGCAGAAAGCAACACAATATCGCTTTGTATTTCTTCAAAATAATACGCCATTAAATGTGTAGAAATCAACTCGCCTTGCGCTAGGTTTGCTCTTTCTACTTGCAGAGAAAACGGCTGTTGAGCACGCTCGGTAATCCCTGCAAAAACCTCATTGATAAATGTTTCTGCCTTGTGTTTTGCTGTTGGCGTCGCATAGAGATTTTCTACATATGCCGTATAGTGCTGGCGTAACTCGGAAAGATGCGTTTGGAAATTATCTAATTCAGCTGTTTTGAGTGCTTGGTTTATTTGTACGAGCGTATTGGTAGTTCCCGAAACTGCCGATAACACCACCATGCATTCCGATTCTTTTAGAATAAGCCCTGCGACGTGCCGCATACGTTCGGGTGTTCCCAATGAAGTTCCACCAAATTTTAAAATTTTCATAAGCTAGTTTTGTGCGTTTTGCGGTATATAATCAATTTGATACCTCAAAAGTAATCCCTACAATTAAGAGCGAAACTATGTTCAAATAAGTTTAACAGGATTAAATAGTTTGCAAGTTAATTATCCGTCATTTTACCAATTATTTAAAAAAACTGAAATTTTTATAGTTATGGCACTTATTAAATCAGTAAGAGGATTTACCCCTACATGGGGGATTGACTGTTTTTTCGCTGAAAATGCTACGCTAGTAGGCGAGGTTAGCATGGGCAATCAATGCAGCGTATGGTTCAATGCGGTGCTCCGTGGTGATGTTAATCGAATTACCATCGGAAACAAAACTAATATACAAGATGGAGTGGTAGTGCATGGCACATACCAAAAAGCTGCTACTTCGATTGGAAATGAGGTTTCAGTTGGCCACAATGCTACCATACACGGATGCACGCTACACGACAGAGTGCTGATTGGCATGAATGCCGTAGTAATGGATAATGCTGTGGTAGAATCCGAAGCTATCGTTGCCGCGGGTGCGGTAGTGCTTGCTAATACAGTAGTAGAAAGTGGCTATATCTATGCAGGCGTTCCGGCTAAGAAAGTAAAGAAGATTGACGACACGCTCCGCGAAGTTTTTTCGCGTACGGCTAATAATTACCCCATGTATGCCCAATGGTTTACCGAAGGAGCATAACCCACTGCCCGAGGCGATAGCCTGTATTTCGCAACAGTTCGGGGGCGTATTGCATGGCTTCTTCAAGCGGCATGGGTCGGTCGCAAATGGAAACGAGCGCATCAAAATCGCTGAAAGCCGAGAGGTTTTCCCGGGGAATCGCCCCTGCTACTCCTATTACTTTTTTCCCTTTTTGCTTCGCTCGCTGTGCAATACCATGCGGTCCCTTCCCATTGAGGGTTTGCGCATCGAGCTTTCCTTCTCCTGTGATAACCAAATCGGCTTGAGCAAGGTGGCGGTCAAACTGTAATACATCGAGCACTGTTTCGGTGCCAGGCTTCATTTCTGCACCTAAGTATGCATGGAGAAATGCGGCAATTCCTCCGGCAGCCCCGCCATGAGGTAACCGCCCAACGGATATCCCTGTTACTTGCTGCGTTATATTGGCGAAGTGCGTTAAATTTTGCTCTAGCTGAGCAACTTGTGCTTTCGTAGCACCTTTTTGCGGCCCAAATACGGAAGCTGCCCCTTCTTTTCCTAGCAAAGGGTTCTCTACATCGCATACTAACGTAATGCTACATTCTGCTACTTGAGGCATCAGCCCTTGCAAATCAACGGTTGCGATGTTGCCAGTAGCTGTACCACTTGCCGAAAGTTCGTTGCCCCGAGCATCTAAAAAGCGAATTCCTAAGGCATGTAAAATGCCCATTCCACCATCTACAGTAGCACTGCCTCCTAAGCCCAGCATCATTTCTTTGCATCCTTTTTCCAAGGCAGCTTTCATGAGCATGCCAGTGCCGTATGAGCTTACTTCCAAGGGTGCTAACTCAGCAGTAACCAGCCGGTGCGTACCCGAAGCCTGGGCAACTTCTACAAAAGCGCGCCCGTTTACCAACCCCCAATGCGCTTCTATGGGCCTACCGAGGGGGTCTACGGTTTGGGTAACTTGTAGCGTTCCCCCGAAGTGCTGGGTAAGTACGGTTGCAAAATAATCGCCCCCGTCTGCAATGGGTAGCACATCAATCGTGAAAGAAGGGCTAACCTGTTGCAACCCTTCTGCCAAGGCTTGAGCCACTTCCAAAGCATTTATGCTACCACGAAACGAATTAGGTGCAATCAAAATTTGCATAGCGAATACGGAACTTATCTTCCCTTTAAAAAAGGACAACGGAATACGAAATTCCTCAAATCATGTAAATCTCGTTATAAAAATAGATGTAATTTCGTCGGAAAGCCATTTACAGAACGCTTCTTCTATGAAAAAACGATACTTTCTAGAAATCGCCTATCACGGTAAGCCTTACCATGGCTGGCAAGTACAGCCCAACGCCATCACGGTGCAAGAAATATTGAACGACTGCCTTCAGAAACTGCTACGTGAGGAAATCTACGTGGTGGGTAGTGGCAGAACCGATACAGGAGTCCATTGCCGTCAACAATTTGCACACTTTGATACTACTTCTGATTTGCCCCCCGAACAAATTCAATATAAGCTCAATGCCTTTCTGCCCGATACCATCGGTATTTCCAGGGTTTTAGAGGTAGTCCCTGAAGCACATGCTCGTTTCGATGCTACATTCCGACGCTACGAATATCACATCAGCACTGTAAAAAATCCGTTCTTGCTCGATACCGCCTGGTGGGTGAAGCCTTCACTTAATTTTGACGCCATGAACGAGGCAGCGCAACTGCTTACACAATGGGAGGATTTCGAATCGTTTTGCAAAACGCATACACAAAACGATCATTTTCGCTGTGATGTAACCCACGCCAATTGGGAAAAAACCGGTATCTCTTCGGCTGTTTTTCATATAAAAGCAAATCGCTTTTTAAGAGGCATGGTGCGCCTTATCGTAGGGGAGTTGGTTCATGTTGGCTCGGGCAAAAAAAGTATCAAAGATTTTCAGGTTGAATTAGAAGCTCGGCAATTTGCTCCAAATCGAACTGCTGCACCTGCGCATGGACTTTTTTTATGCGAAGTGGGCTATCCTTCTAGTATATTTTTATAATGCGATGATGAAAGGATGCCAATCGTACCTTGTGTTGTTTAGCTGCGTAACTCTATTAGGCGTTACCTCGGCATGTACTACCTTTCGGCAAGTCGGGGTCGATCTTGCGTCGTCTGTGCAAAGTGATACACTAGGAAACCCGCAGCATACGCTATTTTTCTTAGGCGGCGGCGGTAAAACGCCCGATACACTTACGGCTACTATTCATGCAATGGTAGAAAAAGCCCAAGCATGTAGCCATGAAAACACGCTGCTGCTGTTAGGCAATCTTTCTCCACCCAAAGGAATGGCACTTAAAGGGAAGCACTACGCAGCGGCTCAAGAGCGCTGGCGTAGCATCTTAGAAATGCTTCGGAAAGTGCAATCGCCGTGGTATGCGGTTGCTGGCAATTACGAATGGGCCGATGGAGGCAGGGCAGGACTAGAACGGGTGCAAATGCTGGGCAACTACTTGCAACGCCTTACTAACGACACCACGCTACTGCCCTACCAAGCATGCCCCGAACCTATAAAAGTTTCGGTGAACAAAGACCTCACGCTTATTTTCCTCAACACGCAATGGTGGCTACACGAGTGGAATCGCCAAAACGAAAACCAACACTGTGCAGCTACCAACGAAGCCGATGTACTTATTTTATTGAAAGATATGCTGGCTCGAAACCGCTACAAACAAGTGGTTCTCGTGGGGCATCATCCACTTGAAGCACAGGGCGAACATGGAGGGTATCATCCTTTTAAAACGCATGTATTCCCGTTTACCTCTTATTTCCCTAAAGCTTACGTGCCCCTGCCTGTGTTGGGGAGTGCCTATGTAGCATATCGCAAAATTTTAGGCGATGTGCAAGATGCTCAAAACTCTAGATATCGACTCTTCCGCAATGCGCTCAAAGCTACATTGCAAGCATATCCTGGTGCTATTTACCTAGCCGGACACGAGGCTTCTCTACAATTTCAGGCTACCGAACACAGCTATTTGATTCAGAGCGGATCGGCTGGTACCCCAAGCCCAGTGCATCGAAAGGCTTCAGGCTTTGCACACGCTGCTTCGGGGTTTGGTAGGCTCGATTTTTACTCAGGAAAAAAAGCCAAACTCACCTTCTATAATTCGTCGGGGAAACGTCTGTTCGAAACGGTTTTTCCTTTAAAATATCAAGACAACAAAGTAAGTAACCGGTTGGCAACATATCTAATGCGCAAGCAACAAGTGCAAGCCAAACCAACCCGTAAACCGTTGCCTCGGCAGTCGAAAAACTATGCTGCCACTTGGAACAGCCCGGTGGAAGACATCCCTATTCTCGATTTTTCAAAAGATAAGCAAGGGCTAACGGTTGTTCGGCGTGTGGGTGGGCATATGGTTCGGCGTTTATTGCTACAAGGAGGCGATGGCAAGACATACCATCTTACCACTCTCGAACGGTTCCCCGAAGATGCCGCACCCCCCGAGTTAAAAGGGCTTTTTAGCCCTCAAACGGGCACTTCAGACCTCACAGCGTTTTATCCATATGCCCCTAAAGTGGTAGCCACTTTGGCAAAAAAATTAGCGCTCGAATCGCCCCAACCTTCGCTCGTTTATGTAGTCCCTACGCCACAACTTGGCAACTATTTACAGGCATTTTCAAACCGAATTTGCTGGCTTACCCCGGTGGTAAGTTCGGCAATTTCTACCGAAAAAATGCTCCGCAAAGTTCAGCACGACGATGAACACAGCGTTAACCAAATCAGGTATTTGCGCCATAGATTACTCGATTTGCTCGTAGCAAACCCACAACGCAACGAAGCCAACATAGCATGGTTGCCCAAGCGTGATATCATCGGGTTTACCCACTACGAGCCCCTATTTCTTACGCACGATTTT